>JAZNGC010000091.1:0-12926 GCA_045589155.1 Lachnospiraceae bacterium | reverse complement strand
GAAAAAATGCAGATAGATAGTATTGCGGCAATGCATATGCCAATAGAATATCTATATCAAACATTATGTGCTATTTTTGAGCAATTAGAGAATAATCAATTTTTTGCTAAAATGTTTGTTTTTATTAACGATGCTCAACATACAGATACAGGCATAGAAGATGTACGACGATTGCTTGACCAATCAGAGATAGTAAAGCAATGGGTCCCCATTATTGAAAAAGGGCAAGAGCTAAAATGCTTTCGACAAGGAAATGCACATGCAATGTGTGTAGCTCTATTCGGAGCGATACAGGGAATTGCACAAGAAAAGGTAAGAAAACCGCACACACCATTACCTGATGTAGACTGGTTAATGCGGATTATAAGGGAGGATTTATAAATGTTAGATAAAATTAGAAAATTCGATATAAAAAAGGCAGGTATTGGAGCATGTATAGTTGGTGGAATTAATATTTTGGTTCATCTGCTGGTTATTTTTGAAATTATACCGTACACGTGGACAAATGGTGGTAGAACAGAAAATTTGAATGCTGCGAGAGAGTTGGCAACATCATCTATAGTAATGACCGCAATTAATATTTTTATAGCATTGGTTGCAAGTAAGTTAATTCCGCTTAAAATGAAACGCGGTATTGGAATTGCATTATCTGTTTTTCTTATTGCAACTTTACCTTTAACGTTGGTTGGAGTTGTTCAGCAGTTTTTAGGAACTGTATTTGAAAAATGTGTAATGTCGATAGTAACAATTGTTGGATTTTGCATGGATATAAGAATTGCTTTTGAAAAAAGATGGTAAGGAAACTTATGTATATGGATGTAAAATATGAATTGTTTACACTCCGTTTACACACCCCAAGTCAGCACTCCGGCAAGCTCCTTTCTATGCGGGTTTGTGGGTAGCTGACCTGCGTTCAAGTCCGGCCACCAGCAGTAAAGAAGTATGGTAGAAATACCATGCTTCTTTTTTCTTGCCCGGAAATTTATCTATTATGCCTACTATTGCATATCCAAGGTCTTTCGTACACCCTCCCCGCACAAGCATTTACAAAAAAGTTACACGGGATTTCTATATTAACAGAGGGAGGGGTACGATAATGAAAGTTGCAGTACTATCAGATATTCATGGAAATCATATTGCATTAAAGAAATGTATTGAGGAAATAGAACGAAGAAAGATTAAAAAGCTGATTTTCCTAGGGGATTATGTAGGTGAGTTGGCTTACCCACAAAAGACAATGACATTCATAAGAGAGCTCATGCAGGATTACGAATGCTATTTTGTAAGAGGAAATAAAGAAGATTATTGGACTACTCGTGAACAGGATCAAAGCGTAGCCTGGGAAGAAGGAAATTCCACTACCGGAGCGTTAGCTTATGCATATAAAAATCTGACAAAGGAAGATATTGAGTTTTTCAAATCTTTATCTCACGTAGAAAAAATAGCTTTTGAGAATTTACCTGTTATAGCAGCTTATCATGGTTCCCATGATGCAAGGGGAAATAAGTTAAAATTAAATGCGGATAACTCAGAGATGCTTTTTGAGGATGCAAAGGAGTCTGTTATTCTGTGTGGACATACACATATACGGGATAAAAAAGTGCTTGATGGCAGGATTTTGTTAAATCCGGGTTCCGTTGGTATTCCCATAAAAAGCAATGGAATGTCTCAGTTCTTAATATTGTCCGGAGAACAGGGAAGATGGGAGTATGAGTTCGTTGATTTGTCCTATGATATAGAAACTGTTATTCAAGAATTACATGAAGAAAGATTATATGAGAAAGCCCCGTGTTGGACAAAAATTACGGAGAACCTATTGCTTCACGGAAATGTTTCTCATGGAACGGTATTGTCGAGGGCAATGCAGCTTCTTTACAATGATACCGGACAGTGGCGCTGGCCTGACATCCCGGAAGAATATTGGGAAAGGGCGATAGAAGAATTACTCATTCACTCAACCACCGGTTTCAAAAAGTCCAACGAGGGTTCAATTGAGGCTATGTGAGTTCTATGCTATAGTTAGCATGTAAGGCGCCTTAACGAATAGTGGAAAGGACAATAGAAATGACAATTGGAACAAATATTAAGAGATTGAGACAAAATAAAGGAGTCACACAGGAAATGTTGGGTGAGGCACTGGGAATCTCCGGTCAGGCTGTGAGCAAATGGGAAAATGAGTCGGCACTCCCGGATATTACCATGTTGCCCCACCTTGCAGAGTATTTTGGGATAAGTATAGATGAACTTATGGGGTACAAGTTGAATGCCCTAACTTACAAAGAACAGTTTGTAAAATTTATGCTGGGAAACGGCATTTTGCAACTGGGTGAATTTAATCTGAAACACGGGCAGAAAAAACCTTACTATCTGGATACGGAGAAATTTACTACTAATGCCCATATTGCTAAAATCGGAGAGTATTTTGCAGATTGCATCAGGGAAAAGGGATTGGAATTTGATGTGGTGATGGGATTGGCATATCACGGAATTGGGTTTTCAGCTGCCACTGCTTGTGCGCTATTCAATAAATATGGTGTGACAGTAGACTATTGCTACGACAGAAGACAGCCCGATAGTAAAGGACGTATCATTTGCGGACATACTCTAAAAGACGGTGATAAGGTTGTGATTGTGGATGATCTTATGAGTACAGGTCAGACTATATGTGAGAGAATTGACCGGTTAAAAGAAGTTGCGAACATAGAGGTGGTTGCTGTTGTGGTGATTGCAGACCTGACAAATGATGAAGCAAAGGAACAAGGTTTGGGAGCCCGGATGTTGGAGGAGAAGTTTGGTGCAAAGGCGTACTCTATCATCACAGACAAGGATGTTTTGAAGGAGATAAAATAAAGAGAAAGAGGGACGAAAAAGGAGCAGTTAAGTCTGCTCCTTTTTTATGTCAATTATTGTTTCGTTCCAATATAAAGAAATCCGTTCGAGGTATTCCCGTTCATGGTTTTAAAAGTCAGATGTTGAAATTCCTTTGTTTCAAAACCGGCGGTCAGTTGTTGTATGTATTCTTCACGGTGATGTCTGAGGACGGCACCTTCCTCCAACTCAAAAACCCCGTAGTTTTCATACTTGCTTTCATACTTTTGGTATCGTGAAATATTGCGCTCATCTGTGTTAAGCAGAAAGTCGTTTATATATATGATTCCGCCCGGTTTCAGAACCCGTTCAATCTCTGAAATAAGATTTTTCTGATTGGAATCGGAGGGAATACAGGTTAGCACGGCAAAAAGGATGACCGCATCAAAATGATTATCCGGAAACTCAATAGCTTCTCCCTCTTTCACGAATAAATTCAGATGTGGGAATTGATTTTTTCCACGCGCAATCATGCCGGTGGAAAAATCGATTCCGGTAAGGTTCTTATAACCTATATCGTAGAGTTCGTTTAGCGTTCTTCCGTATCCACAACCGACATCTAATATTCTGCCATTAAGGTTTACGTATTGTTTAAAGATATCTGTATGGAAAGGTGTTGTAAATTGCTTGGTGTCAGAGACACTGTCCCAATAGTCCTTTGCTGCCATGGGTGCCGAAAACAGTATGTTATCCGGGCAAAGATTTCTAATGGCATTTTCAATTGTATTGCGACATTGTCTGTATACTTCTAAGGAGCATCCCTTTGGATCAATAATCGATGCATCCAAAATGCTGACCCTGTCAGAGGGGATATGGTATTTCGTTATGAGTGTGTCCATAATAGAATGGTCCAATGCAAAAAAGTAACAGACACCTTCAAGGACCTCTTTCGATATTCTCTGCCGTTTCCTCCCGGCTATTTCTATGCCAATCTCCATTAAAACGGTTTGAGTTTTTTGTCCCACCTCCTGTGTATCGTCGGCGTTAATACCGCAACTGCACACTTCAAATTTATCTGCCCAAACCTTGTGTGCAATATATTCTGCCATGATGGACCTTGAGTTATTACCGTTACAAACAAAACATATTTTTCTGATTTTCATAATGTACTTTTTCTCCTTTAGACTTGGCTTTTTTGCAGTATAACTGTTATAATGGAATTAGTATATGAGATTTCTCACATGGAGGAAAGGGCGTGGAAAGATTAGAAGAAAAGGATTTGTTCCGGAATATATTCGGAATAGATATTAGTCCCTATGTTACCGTCAGAGAGTTCGAGCCGGATGAATTTATTATCCGGGAGGGGGAGCGTCCGGCTTACCTATATTATATGACAGAGGGCAGGGCAAAATTGTTTTTGTCCCAGGAAAACGGCAGGGTTTCATTAATCAATTTTATAGAAGCGCCGTGTTTTATAGGTGAGATGGAACTTTTGGATGAGAAAAGACTTCCTCAGGGAGTGAAGGCAATCTCCCTTTGCAAATGTTATCAGATTCAGATATCCGAATGCCGGAATCTGTTATTGCAGGATACAAAGTTTTTACGGTATTTATGCACTTTTCTTAATGAAAAAGTAACTCAAAATACAAATAATTATATGCGGAATCAATCTTACTCTTTGAAAGTCCGGTTTGCAGATTTTATTTTAAAAATGTCCGTGAAAGGGTTCTACCGGGAACCCCATACAGAAGCGGCGGAGTTTTTGGGGGTTACTTACCGGCATCTTTTATACGTCCTCGCAGAGTTTGTCAGAGAAGGTATATTAGAAAAAACAAAGCAGGGATATTTTATAGCAGACGGGGAAGGATTAGTCCGGATAATAGAAGAAAAGGCCAATATATGAGTGTTGGTGTAGTGAAGGGAGATTGAGAAATGAAGTACAAAGCAAAAAGTTTAATGATTATATTAGTGACGGCAATGCTTCTTGGGGCTTGTGGAAATACGGTAGAGGAAACTCCGGAAGAGACCGGAGTAGAAGTTTCCGTAACGGGACAGGAAGAGAGCCTGACAGAAACAGTAGAGGAGGAATCTGAAGTGATTTCGGAAGTTAGTACTGAAGTGACAGAGCAGTCTGCTGTGGCAGAAACAAAATGTCCGGATGAGGTAACATGGAAGGTGGCGGACAGAAGTTACGGCACGGTGGAGCACATTACATATCAATCTGTGACCACCGGTATGGAGAGAGGGGCAAATGTATTGCTTCCGGCCAATTACAGTGAAGATAAGCAGTACCCGGTTATGTATTTTTTACATGGAATTTTTGGTGATGAAAATTCTCTGATTAAAGACGGAAATAATAAGATTGTTGAGATATTGGGAAATCTGGCAGCAGAAGGAAGAGCCAAAGAGATGATAGTGGTATTCCCTCACATGTATGCAACATCGGATCCTAATTTGAAGCCCGGTTTTACAGCAGAAACCATTGCTCCCTATGATAATTTTATTAATGATTTGGTAACAGATTTGATTCCTTATATTGAATCCAATTATTCTGTGTTGACAGATAAAGAGAACAGAGCTATTCTTGGATTTTCAATGGGCGGAAGAGAAACTTTGTTTATCGGACTTTCCAGACCGGATTTGTTTGGGTACATCGGAGCCATTGCTCCGGCTCCCGGTTTGACTCCCGGCAAGGACCATTTCATGGAGCATGTAGGTCAGATGCGGGAAGAAGATGTAAAATTTACAGATACAGAAAATCTGCCCAGCCTTTTGATGGTTTGCTGCGGAACCAGGGACGGTGTAGTTGGCAAATTTCCGAAAGGTTATCATGAACTGATGGAAAAAAATGAGGTAGAGCATCTTTGGTATGAAGTGCCCGGTGCAGACCATGATAATACTGCTATCCGCAGTGGAATATATAATTTTGTAACCCGTTGGAATTAGATTAATAGATGTGTATTATAAGTTATATTTATGAAAAAGAACACAACATTTTGTTGTGTTCTTTTTTGTGGACAAGAAAAAACACGTTTGCTATTATATTTTTAGAAATAATAAGCAAAATATAATATTAAGAAGGGTATACAGATGTTATTCAATTCAATTGACTTTTTATTTTTCTTTCCTATAGTTGTGTTTATATATTTCATAGTACCAAAGAAAACAAGATATATTTGGCTTTTGGTTTCCAGCTATTATTTTTACATGTGTTGGAATGTAAAGTATGTACTGTTACTTATGTTATCAACCGTAACAACTTGGTTGGCAGGCTGGTTGATTTCTAAGGCAAAAAACGTACGTGGAAAGAAGTTTTCTGTGGTTGGTTGTGTTGGTATCAACCTAGGGATCCTTTTCTTTTTCAAATACTTTAATTTCTTTATAAATACTTTAAACAAGGCACTGGGTGTATTGGGCATAGAATTGATAGATAAACCGTTTGACTTGTTGTTGCCGGTGGGCATTTCCTTTTATACCTTCCAGGCTTTGGGATATATTATTGACGTTTATAGAGAAAAAATCGAACCGGAGAAAAATATTTTCCGGTACGCTCTCTTCGTATCGTTTTTCCCGCAGTTAGTTGCCGGACCCATTGAACGGTCAGAAAATCTTTTGAAACAGGTTAGAGAAGTACATAAGATAAAAGTATGGAATTATGAAAATATAACAAGAGGACTTACATTGGTAGTCTGGGGCTTGTTTGTAAAGATGGTTATTTCTGATAGAGTGGCCTTGTTGGTGGATAATGTTTTTGCCAATTATTATATGCATGGTACGGTGGCGCTTTGCGTCGGAGCAGTTGGTTTTGCGTTACAGATATACTGTGATTTCATGGGCTACACTACGATCGCAATCGGTGCAGCAAAGGTGATGGGTTTTACGCTTATGGAGAATTTTGAAACACCGTATTTTGCAAAATCTATCAATGAATTTTGGAGAAGATGGCACATTTCTTTAAGCTCCTGGTTTCGTGACTATGTTTATATTCCTTTGGGAGGAAATCGTTGTTCCAAGTCCAGAAAGTATTTTAATCTGATGGTTACTTTTGGCATAAGCGGTTTGTGGCATGGTGCAAATTGGACTTTTGTAGCATGGGGACTGTTGCATGGTATTTATCAGGTTGTAGGGGATTGGACAAGACCTATACGTCAGAAAATCTATGAAAAAGGTAAAGTAAAGACGGAAAGTTTTAGTTTTAAGATGGCACAGGTGGTAAGCACCTTTTTGTTGGTAGATTTTGCGTGGATTTTCTTCCGTGCAGGATCTATAAGAGAGGCATTGTCGTATTGCAGAAGGCTGTTTATAAAATGGGATCCATGGTCTTTGTTTAACGGAGAAATATATACACTTGGTTTAGATAGACCGGAATTTAATATACTTTTTGTTTCGACAGTGGTATTGTTCCTGGTAGAGTTGCTCCGATATTTAAAGAAGAAAACAATTGTAGATTTTTTAGAAGAGCAGTGTATATGGTTCCGTTGGTCTGCAATATTGCTTTTGATCGGTGCAACGATTGTGTTTGGTATTTATGGTATTAACTTTGATTCAACTCAATTTATCTATTTTCAGTTTTAAGGAATAAAAAGGTGCAATATGCGAATGAAGAATGGAATAAAGGCGATTGCCTTTTGTGTAGTGCTGGTAATTTTTTTGAGTCATATCTATAGTGTTTTTTCCTGGAAAGATACTGCAGGAGATTATTACTCGTCTATGGATTCGTTTTATGAGCTTGATGAGGATTTGGTAGATGTGCTGTTTCTCGGAAGCAGCCGTTGTTATTGTTCTATTAATAATGCTCTTTTATGGGATGAACAGGGAATCAGTAGTTTTAGTCTTTCAATTTCCGGACAGGATTTAGTTGGTTCTTATCATTGTCTGGTAGAGGCACTAAAGACACAAACACCGGAGGTGGTATGTTTAGAATTATATGGAACACTTTTTTACGGTTATGCCGTAGAGAGCAATCTGTTTCGCAATACGCTCCCGTATAAAATGTCTTTAAATGCTTATTCTGTTGTAAAGAATATTGCTGAAGACCGAACTGATGAATTGTTACTTCGATGGCCTATCGTCCATAGTAGATACAGTGAACTCAAAAAAGAGGACTTTGCAACGGATAGACCGGCTTATATTGGATATCACGCCGAGTTCCATACCAGACCTGTAAATACGCTTTGCACCTACAGCGGAGATGAAGTCGAGAAAATAGGGGAAAAAGAGGAATTTTGGTTACGCAAGATTATAGCTTTGGCTGAAGAAAAAGATATAGAGCTTTGTTTCTTTGTTGCTCCTTATGTATCCACCGAAGCAGAACAGAAAAAATTAAACTATGTGGAGTCAATTGCATATGAGCATGACATTCCGGTCTTGAACATGTCGAGAATGGAGAAAGAGTTACAGTTTAATTTGAATGTGGATTTCATTGACGCTGCCCATACAAATTATCATGGTGCTCAGAAAGTTACTTCGTTTATGGGTAATTTTCTAATGCAAAATTATGATTTGATAGATAGACGAGGACAAGAAGGATATGAACTGTGGGAGGAAAATTCCATAGTCCGCAGACATGAGTTCCAGAACGAGTTGTTGAGAGTGACTTATGATGTGAATTCTTACTTTGAGCAACTTTCGAATAATAAAGATTATACTGTAATTGTGGCAACTACAAGTCAGTATCAGTCTGATGCACTGGATATGGAAGATTATTTTCTTCCGCTAGGGATGGAAGGTTTTTCAGAGGGTACCGGAATTTGGGTTGTGGAAAATGGTCAGGTGATATGGGAATCTGTGGGGACAGATGTATTTGATTATATGGAGCTTGATGGTGCAGATTTAGCTGTAAGTTGTGTAGATGGGATAAGTACTATTGTAGTGGATAAAAAGGAATATAAAAAGGTTGGTAATGGAATCAATATTGTAGTTTACGATAATATTTTACAAGAAATTGTAGACTCAGTAGGATTCGAATCCACAAGAGCATATGAAATGGTAAGATAAGGTAAGGACTGGCAACGTTTAGCGTTGTCAGTCTTTTTTGCTATACATAGATAAAACAGGATAATATATAGAGAAGGGAGAAAAAAATATTCCTAAATTGAAAAAAGTATGATAATATAGAATAGTGTTAAGAAATAGTAGTACAATTTTGCGTTGTACGAAGATCACAAGAGAAAGTGGGAGAGAAACTATGGCAAAGGTATTAGTGGTAGATGATGCGATTTTTATGAGAGCTACTATCGGAAGATTGCTTGAAGAAAAAGGACATTCCATGGTAGGGGAAGCCAGTACCGGAATAGAGGCGATAGATAAGTTTGTAGAATTAAAACCGGAGGTGGTTATTCTTGATATTACCATGCCGGAGATGGACGGTATAGAAGCACTGAAACGGATAATGGAAATTGACCCGAATGCGAAAGCGATTATTTGTTCTGCAATAGGTCAGAAAGACAAAGTGGTTGAAGCTATTGAGAATGGTGCAATCAGTTTTATTGTGAAACCTTTTACACCGGAATATTTGGTGGAAGCAGTTGAACAGGCTGTGGGAAAGACAAAATAATTAATTATTGGTACCGGAGATAAGATTCACGTGCGAGGGGGATATGCATATGAAAAATTATAAGGTTATTTTGGCCGCTTACCAGGCAATGCTCAATAATACAACGGATATGATTTTCTTAAAAAATGACAAGTTACAATATGTAACGGCGTCACAAACCTTTGTAAACATGGTTGGAAAAAAGTCAGTTAAGGAAATTGTAAACAAGACAGACTGGGAAATCTTTGCGGATAAGAGCCTTGCGGAAAGGTATGTTTCCGATGACCGTAAGTTGATAGAAAGCGGTAAAGATTTAATTGATTATAATGAACCAATAACCGATATGGATGGACAGCCTAGGTACGGAACCACTTCAAAATATCTTTTAAAAGGTGAAAAAGGTGAATTTATAGGTATTTTGGGTTTCACAAGAGATATCACCAGGGATTATATTGCCAGACAGCATTATCAGCAGGAGTTGAAATATTTGTTTGGTTTGCCTGCCGATACTTATGCGGTTTCTTACATTGACGTAGATGACTGGCGGGTTATCAGCCAGAGAAGACAGCAGATAGAGGGAGGTTCCTTCCAGTCCTGTTTTACGGTGGAGGCGCTTAGTAAAGCTGCGCTGGATTCGATTGTTGATTTTACCTGTGAAGCAGCAGAATTTTTCCGTCATTTTACACCTGCAGTGTTACATGACATTCACGCAAGCGGTAGAAGACGTTTGACATTTAAGTATCAACGCATCATGACCAATGATGATGTGCGATGGGTAAGAATAGATATTAGATTTTTAATCGATATAGACAGCGGACATTTATGTGCCATGCTTTCCGCAAAAGATATCGATGCTCAGATGAGAGAGGAACAGAGACTGATTTTTGCGGCGAAAATGGACAAGATGACCATGTTGCTTAACCGTGAGACAACAATGGAACAAATCAGACAGATTCTTCAGATGGATGCCGCCGATAAGCATTGTCTGTTTATGATCGATGTGGATAATTTCAAGTCCCTTAATGATACCCGTGGACATCAAGCCGGTGATGAGTTTCTTGTTGTCATTGCGACAGAGATCAAGAAACATTTCCGGGATACGGATATTGTAGGAAGAATCGGTGGAGATGAGTTTTTTGCACTGATGAGAAATGTTCCGGGAGAGCCGCAAGTCGCTGCAAAGGCACAGGAATTGCTCACCGCTATACAGGACATATGTGCGGGATATAAAACAATTCAGCTTTCTGCCAGCATAGGAGTCAGTATTTATCCTAATGATGCACAGACGATGGATGAGCTCTATGCAAAAGCAGATGATGCACTGTATCGGGCGAAGGGAAAAGGAAAGAACCAATTTGTATTTTATAATGAATAAATAACATATGAAAAGTGACCGTTAGGTTTGCGTAACGCTACCGGACGGTTACTTTTTTAACCGCTTTGTTGCAGAAGAAAGAGATGTTACGGTAAAATAAATTTAGATACAAAAGTGGAGTGAGAGCATATGAGGAAGAGATGGAAGGTATATGCGGCAATGTGGCTGTTGACGATATTATTGAATATAGTAGCCTGGAACAGTACCGCATTTTGCGACTGGTATATTTCCCATATCTTTCCTGTTTGGATAAATACATATGGCAGGGTTACGGGACTCTTTCCATTTTCCGTGGGAGAGATTTTGATAGTCTTGGGACTGGTCTTGGTAGCGGGATTGATACTTTTAGGGATAGTCCGGGTGATATCTCTCTTTATGAAAGGTGAAAAATGGCAGGAAGTAAGAGCTTTTTGCAAGGTGTATTTTCAAGGATTTGCATGGATAATAATGGTTGTGGGACTAATTATGACCTTGAATTGTTTTATCCTATATCATGCGTCTACTTTTCCGGACAAGTATTTTAGCCATATGGAAGGATACTCGAAAGAAAAAGAATATACGTTGGAGGATCTGAGCCGTCTCCGTGAGTTTGTAGTGGAAAGATGTAATTCTTTATCCGTGGAGATGGAACGGGATGCCACAGGGGTAATATTGTATGAGGGAGATTTCGCTTCGGAAGCAAAGAAAGCGATGCAAAAGCTGGGAGAGACCTATGACAATCTGGGCGGCTTTTATCCCTCGCCAAAGCCACTTGTCTGCTCAGATTTTTTGAGTCAGCAGTATATGACAGGGTACTATTTCCCTTTTTCCATGGAAGCAAACTATAATGATGTAATGTATATTATGAATATGCCTGCCACCTATTGCCACGAGTTGGCACACTTAAAAGGGTATATATATGAGGATGAGGCAAACTTTATTGCGTATCTGGCCTGTATAGGCTCGGAGGATGTGGTATTTCAGTATGCCGGATATTTGAGTGTGTTGAATTACATTGATAATGATTTTTATGCTTCCATTGGAAAGGATAAAGAAAGGTATCTGTCAGAAGTAAGGATTTTATCCCAGGTTCACGAAGATAACGTTTTTTTAACACAGGAGGAATGGGACCGTATCGAGAAAAAGGCGGTTTGGGATACCGAAACGGTGGATGCAATCTCGGATAGTTTTACGGATACAACACTGAAATTAAATGGAGTGTCAGATGGAATGGTCAGTTATGACCGGGTGGTGAAATTATTGCTTCAATATTATGACATTTACGGATACCCTGAAGAATAGAATAGAAACGGAGGAAAAGGAAATGGATAATCAGATTTTACAGGCAATGCGGGAAAGAAGAAGTGTAAAGAAATATTCCCCTGCTTTGGTGGAAGAAGAAAAACTGCAGGCGATTTTAGAAGCAGGAAAGTTTGCGGCGAACGGAAGAGGCATGCAGGCGGCAACGATGGTAGTGGTACAGGACCCCGAAACAAGGGAACAGCTTAGAAGAATGAATGCCGAGGTACTGGGCAATCCCGATATGGATCCCTTTTACGGTGCGCCAACAGTCGTAGTGGTTCTGGCAGATAAAAATCATTCAACAGCGGTGGAAGACGGAAGTCTGGTAATGGGAAATCTGATGCTTGCAGCGTATTCGCTGGGTGTGGATTCTTGCTGGATTCACAGGGCAAGAGAGATGTTCGCTGGTGAGGAAGGAAAAGCTCTTTTGGATAAATGGGGTCTGGAAGGAGAATACATCGGAGTAGGAAACTGTATTTTGGGATACCGTGATTGTGAATATCCGGTGGCGAAGCCCAGAAAAGAGAATTTTGTATATCGTGTGTAAGGTATAGATATATTTTTTGAAAAAATATTTTTGCATAGGCTTGACAAGTGGAATGTGAGAAGTTAAAATAACGAATGTTGCATGGAATGCTAGTGAGAACATTCAGCAATGCCCATCACAAAATCAGAGATTTTGTGATGACCGTTGACTTGTAAATACAAGTCAACTCTTACATCCAAACATCCAAGTGCTTATGAAAATAAATTTTCAACGCACTTAGATATTTGTCTGTACATTGCCTCGTGCTTCAAGTTTATGCGCCCAGATAGCTCAGTTGGTAGAGCAAAGGACTGAAAATCCTTGTGTCGCTGGTTCGATTCCGGCTCTGGGCATTCGCAGGAAGCCATTTTATAAAGTCGGAGGCCAAGCGGTCTTAGGAA
>JAZNGC010000090.1:0-7952 GCA_045589155.1 Lachnospiraceae bacterium | reverse complement strand
GAACGACATGGCTACGATCCGACTTACGGTGAGGCTGGTTTCCGTCTGGGTGCGGTTGAGCCGACTGATCTGGAGGAATTGCGCCTGGATCCGGAGTGGTAAAAATAATTGTAGAAATTTTTGAAAAAACTGTTGACAAATCAAAAATCCTATTATATAATTCTTCTTGCGTTCCGATGAAAGCGAATTTTCGCTAGGCGGTTATGTGAAGCGGGGTGTGGCTCAGCTTGGCTAGAGCGCCTGGTTTGGGACCAGGAAGTCGCAGGTTCGAATCCTGTCACCCCGATTTAGGGTGAGAGGTGAAAGGAAACTGAAACTTCAAACTTAGGTGATATGAAGCGAAGCTTCATAGTCGCCGATATGCGGGTGTAGTTCAATGGTAGAACACCAGCCTTCCAAGCTGGATACGTGGGTTCGATTCCCATCACCCGCTTGCTTGTGAGAATCACAAGCGTTTGCGGAGCAAACAATGGCGAAGCCGAGAAAGCGGGGGATTGCACCCTGCTTGCTTGTGAGAATCACAAGCGTTTGCGGAGCAAACAACGGCGAAGCCGGGAAAGCGGGGGATTGCACCCTGCTTGATATATGCGCGAGTGGCTCAGCGGTGGAGCACCTCCTTGCCAAGGAGGGGGTCGCGGGTTCGATCCCCGTCTCGCGCTCTTGAAAAAGCAGTGATACCAAATGGTATCGCTGCTTTTTTTGAGTCCAATCCCGGATTCGAAGGTTCGATGATTTCTGTAATTTTTTTCCGGTATACATTCTATAACGCGGCTTGTCTTTTGTATTAAAAAAGGATATGATAATAGAAGAATAGAAATTATAATGCGAGGTTATGAAAAGTGAAAAAGAAAGCGATATTGGCAACATTATTTCTTGTACTGGCTTTGGCAGGATGCGGAGAACCGGAAGAGGTAAAGGAACCGGAGGCACTTGGAACCATTGATGTGTCAACGGAAGAGATTGTAGAAGTGGAAACAGAAACCACTGAACCGGAAGAAGAGTTCCGTGTAATTACCGACCGCGAAGTTGTGGATGGAAAGATGCAGAGTTATCTCACCGGTGAATGGAAGGATGCAGAGATTGTGCAGCGCCGTAATATGGCAGTTATGATGCCGAACAATAAACCTGCTCTCCCTCAAAGGGGTATTTCCTATGCCAGCATAGTTTATGAAGCTCCGGTAGAAGGACGTATTACCAGACTGATGGCAATCATCGAGGATTATGATGAGTTAGAGTATGTTGGTCCCGTGCGAAGCAGCCGTGATTACTACATTTACGAAGCCATGTCTTTTGACTCTATTTATTGTAACTGGGGACTGGCAGTGCCTTATGTGGCAGATTTGATTAACTCTGACAGGGTAGACAATGTAAGTCAGGCGTTGGAAGGTATTAAATCTGCAGCTTCTTATGCTTTCGAGAGAAAGGACAGAGGAGAAGGCTATAAAACAGAGTATACCGGATATATGACCATTGAAGGTTATGAGAAAGCAGTAGAGAAAAAGGGATACGAGAAAGAGTATAGAGATACTTTTGGACAGGCCTTTACTTTTGCGGACGATGGCTTTAGGGCTACATATGATGAGTACCCTGATGCAACGAAAATCTGGCCCGGCGGGGAAGAAAAAAACCGTGGTGGTTATGCAGATTCTAAGCCCTGCTTTATCTATGATGAGGAAGAAGGCGTTTATTACAGAAACCAGTTTGGAAAACAGATGGTAGATGAAATTGACGACAGACCGATTTTTGTATCCAACGTGGTATTTAAAGTTTGTGAGGGTGCAGTACGAGACAGCAACGACTATCTGATTTTCGGTACACATGGAACCGGTGATGCTTATGTCTTTACAAACGGAAAAGTAATTGAAGCCACTTGGGAACGTGTTTATGATACGGATGCTACAATTTACTACGATAAAGATGGAAATGAAATTGTGTTCAACCAAGGAAAAACATGGATTTGTAATATTTGGAAAGAATATGAAGACTGCATGAAGTGGGAATAGTAAATAGAACCATTGATAAAAAGAGAGGTGCCGGTGCACCTTTCTTTTTTTGCGGAAATGTATTGCTATTCTATGAAATATGATAAAATGGGTATGATAAGGCAATAGAAAGAGTGTTGTGGGAGAAGAAGAAAATGAGCAAAAGTAAGATTAATTATTGGAAGTGGATTAAACTTAGTATAGCAGCTCCTGTGGCGATGATTATTGCGGTGGGATTAGGTCTCTCCTACGCTACCTCTGCCGCTACCATTACACTTTTGACGGTGCAGGATACGAAAAAAGACACTTTGGAAATTTCCATAAAGAGAATAGTGGCATTTGGTATGATGACATTACTCTGTTTTATTTTATATCCTCTTATGGGACACACAGTGCTAGCCTATGCCGTATTTCTTTGTGTGTTTCTTTTGCTTTGTTATATTACCGGCTTGGAAGGTGGAATTACCATGAACGCAGTGCTGGCAGGGCATTATCTGGCAGCAGGAGAGATGTCACCCGGTGCAGTGGGAAATGAGGCCACAATTCTTTTTATTGGTGCCGGAATGGGTATTGTAGCTAATTTGATTATGCCGGAAAATTTGAAAAGAATCCGGGAAAGCCAGAAGAAAATAGATGAATCCATGAAACGGATCTTGGCGAGAATGTCTATTTATCTGTGTGAAACAGATAGAAGCGGCTATACGGGAGAATGTTTTGAACAGGTGGACAAGCTTTTGAGGGAAATGGAGGCGGAAGCACGTATTAGAATCCGTAATACATTTTCCAAAGAAGACACTTATTTTATTTCTTACATGCAAATGCGGATGAAGCAGTGTGAGGTGCTGAAATCAATTTACAGAAGTATAATGGAGTTGGAGACGGTTCCCGTGCAGGCTACAGCATTAAGTTTATTTTTAAAGGATGTAAGCGAAAGTTTTCACGAGACAAACAATGCAGAGAGATTGTTGGTTAGTTTGGGCGAAATGAAAGAAACCTTCAAATCCAGTAATCTTCCAAAAGAGAGAACGGAATTTGAAAACAGGGCGGTTTTAATGCAGATAACAAAAGATTTACAGCAACTTCTAATGATTAAAAAAGAGTTTGTATTAAATATGTCAGAGGAAGAAAGACAAAAGTATTGGAATAACGAAGGAGTATAAGTTATGAAATTTGCAAAAGGCTCTTTAAGAAAAGTAATTGTTGAATATGGGATTTTAACACTGGCAACCTTACTTCTGGTAGTTGGAGTGTATGTGTTTAAATTTCCAAATAACTTTTCCTTTGGGGGAGTAACGGGTATCGCGGTTGTTCTGGCAAAAATATGTCCTTTGTCTCCCGGTACAATTACGTTTATTATCAATATGTTCTTATTGGTACTGGGGTTTATTTTCCTGGGAAAAGGGTTTGGTGTGAAAACGGTATATGTCAGTGTGTTGACCTCTGTAGGCTTGAGCCTGGCGGAAGTGATATGTCCTATGAGCAGTCCGTTGACCACAGAGCCTATATTGGAGCTGGTTTTTGCTATTTTTCTGCCTGCGGTCAGTGCGGCTGTTTTGTTTAATATGGGCGCATCCGGCGGTGGAACAGATATTGTGGCTATGATTTTAAAAAAGTATACCAGCTGGAATATAGGAACAGCACTTATGATTGTAGATGTTGTAATTGTAGTTTTAGCCTGCTTTATGTTTGACGCACAGACCGGATTATGTTCCCTGTGTGGTCTTTTGGCAAAGTCCCTGATTATAGATGATGTGATTGAGAATATTAATATGTGCAAATGCTTTACCATTATCAGTGATAATCCGGATCCTATCTGTCAATTTATCAATGAGAAATTGGGGCGTAGCGCCACCATATATAAAGCAGAAGGAGCCTATGCCCATACGCCGAAAACAGTAATTGTTACAGTGTTGAAAAGGAGCCAGTCAGTCCAACTGAGGAATTTTATTAAGATATGCGAACCTACGGCATTTATTACCATTACAAATAGTAGTGAAATCATTGGAAAAGGCTTCAGAGGCTTTAACTGATGTGGCTTTTTTCAATGAAAAATGTTAGAATATAGGAAGCAGAAGATAAGGAGCCATGGTAATGCGAAAGAAGATTATTTTGACTATGACCCTTTCGGTTTTGTTGATGCTTTTAGGCTGTGGAACGGGATTATCCGGACAAGAAATCAGCGGCGGTTCGGGGAGTTCTCCCACCATAGAAACCAGTGAGGTTCAAACGGAAGAAAGCCGGGAGTCTGAACCGGTGGCAGAAAGTGAAAGCGAAACAGAAACCGGGGAGACGATTTCCACGGAAGTGGTGGAGGAAAAGGAAGATGAGATTGTAACCATAACAATCTCAGCTGCCGGGGATGTAACCTTAGGCAATTTGTATGGTATGACATACGAATGGTCCTTTGATGAAATGTATGAGTTGCAAAGTCCGGAATATTTCTTTGAAAATGTAAAACCCGTTTTTGAGGCGGACGATATGACAATCGTCAACTTTGAAGGGGTGCTTACATTGACAAATGACCGGGTACAGAAAAAATATAATATGAAGGGTGATCCTAAGTATGTGCATATTCTTACTGCGGGAGACATCGAAGCGGTAAGTTTTGCAAACAACCACCGCATGGATTACAGCCAGCAGGGCAGTGATGATACGGTGGCAGCTTTTGAGAGTGAAGGCATTGCCTACGCCTACGATTCGGTTGTGGGATATTATGAGACCAAAGGTATCACCATAGGCTTCATTTCCTTCAACGAGGTTTACGACGGAAAGGCTGTAGAACAGTTTATTACGGATGGTATGGCAAAGCTTAAGGAAGCAGAGGTGGATTTGATACTGGCGTGCTGTCACTGGGGTAGTGAGCTGGCAAATTATCCGGAGGAATATCAGACCACATTGGCAAGGATGTGTATCGACTTGGGTGCGGACCTGGTAATCGGACATCATCCCCATGTGCTTCAAGGTGTAGACGTTTACAACGGAAAGCACATCGTGTATAGTCTGGGAAATTTCTGTTTTGGAGGAAATAAGAATCCAAAGGACAAGGATTCCATGATATTCCAACAAACCTTTACGTTTGTGAATGGGGAAAAGGTGACGGATGATAATGTAAAAGTTATTCCGGTTCACATAAGCTCTGTAAAAAACAGAAATGATTATCGTCCCACACCGGTCAGCGGTGAGGAAGCGGAGAGAATAATAGACAGGATAAATGAATATAGTGCAGATTTTGGAGTGAGGTTTGATTACGAGGGAAATCGCACATCCATGCCCGCCGATATTCCATAAATAAAAAGGAGAGAAAACAATGGAAAAGAGAAAGTTGGAAAAATTAGGAATTGAAACATCACTTTTGGGATTTGGTTGTATGAGATTTCCCGTTACTGCTGAGGGAAAAATAGATGAGCCTGAAGCAGAGAAAATGTTAGATAAGGCTATTGCAGCGGGAGTAAATTATATTGATACCGCATACCCTTATCACAATGGCGAAAGTGAGCCTTTTGTAGGCCGTGTGTTGAAGAAGTATGATCGGGAGAACCTTTATCTGGCCACAAAACTCCCCCCCTGGGAAGTAAAATCCCTAGAGGATGCAAAACGTGTTTTCAGCAAGCAGCTTGAGAGATTACAGACAGATTATATTGATTTTTATCTGCTTCATGCCATGAACAGGGGAAGCTGGAATGAGATGCTGAAGTTGGGCGTAGTGGAATATTGCGAACAGCTGCAGAAGGAAGGAAAAATCCGTTATCTTGGTTTCTCTTTCCACGATTCCTACGAAGCGTTCGAAGAGATAATAAACTATCGTGATTGGGATTTCTGTCAGATTCAGCTCAATTACATGGATGTGGATGAACAGGCCGGAATGAAGGGTTACAAATTGGCAGAGGAAAAACAGGTTCCCCTTGTGATTATGGAGCCCATTAAGGGAGGTACTTTGGCGGCATTTTCTGAGGATCTGACTGCAAAACTGAATGCGGTTACTCCAAATGCAAGCACCGCTTCTTTTGCTCTTAGATGGGTTGGAAGTCTGCCTAATGTAAAGGTGATTTTAAGTGGTATGTCCACCATGGAACAGGTAGATGATAACCTGAGCACATTTACGGAATTCAAACCTCTTTGCGAAAAAGAATATGAGACAATTGCGGAAGTAGTTGATACGTTAAAGAGCAGAGTACAAAACGGATGTACAGGATGCAGATATTGTATGCCTTGTCCTGCAGGTGTAAATATTCCCGGTAACTTTAAGGTTTGGAACACCTACCATACATATCAAAACTATAATGTAGTGAAATGGTCTTGGGAAAATGAACTGGGTGAAGCAAAACAGGCAAAGAATTGTATCCAGTGCGGAAAATGTGAACAGGCTTGTCCTCAAAAGCTGAACATCCGGGAAGATTTGAAGAAGGTTCAGGAAGACTTGGATAAAAAAGAAATGATTCTGTAAAGATAGGAATGAGTATGAAAGAGACAGTATTAAAAAAGTTTGCAGAAGTATTTGGCGATAATGACGGGGCAAAGGTATACTTTGCCCCGGGTCGTGTTAATTTGATTGGTGAGCACACAGATTATAACGGAGGACATGTGTTTCCCTGTGCGCTGACTATCGGAACTTACGGTGTGGCAAGAAAAAGAGAAGACAATATACTCCGGTTTTACTCTATGAATTTTGAACATTTGGGCATCATAGAATCTTCTTTGGAAGATTTGAAACCGTACAAGGAAGCAGATTGGACGAATTACCCCAAAGGAGTCATGTGGGCCTTTGAAGAGAAAGGGATGAAACTTCCCTGCGGAATGGATTTGCTTTTGAACGGAAATATCCCTAATGGATCAGGACTCTCTTCTTCCGCATCGGTAGAAGTGTTAACCGGTTTTATCTTACGGGATATGTTTGGATTTGAAGTCAGCAATCAGGATCTGGCATTAATCGGACAGTTTTCGGAGAATAAATTTAATGGTGTAAATTGCGGTATTATGGACCAGTTTGCAATTGCCATGGGAAAACAGGACAATGCCATTTTTCTTGATACAGCAGATTTATCCTTTGAATATGCGCCTATTAGATTAAAAGGTGCAAAGGTTGTGATTGCCTGCAGTAATAAAAAACGCGGACTTGGCGATTCTAAATATAATGAGAGACGCAGTGAGTGTGAAGAAGCTTTGGCCGAACTTCAGAGAGAGTCTGAGATTAAGAGTCTTGGGGAACTTAGTGAGGCAGAGTTTGAAAGCAAAAAAGGAATTATCGGAAGTGATGTCCGTATCAAACGGGCAAAGCATGCAGTATATGAAAATCAGAGAACGATAAAAGCGGTACAGGCATTAAAGGAAAATAATATTGCGTATTTTGGCCAACTTATGAATGCTTCCCATGTATCTCTCCGTGATGATTATGAGGTAACCGGTGTGGAACTGGATACACTGGTGGAGGAAGCATGGAAGGTAGAAGGAGTTATTGGTTCCAGGATGACAGGTGCAGGCTTTGGCGGATGCACAGTCAGCATTGTAAAAGAGGAAGCAATTCCCACCTTCATTGAAAAAGTAGGTGAAGCATATTTGGAGAAAATAGGCTATGCGGCTGACTTCTATGTAGTGGAAATCGGAGGCGGTCCCGCAGTCCTTTAATTGAGGACATTTTATAAAGAGCAAGGAGACGTGAAAATGGTACATCATATTGTAATGTGGAATTTTAAAGAGGAAGTAAAAGAACAGGACAAAGATAACTTAAAGAAAGAGATGGCATTAAATCTCAAAGCATTGGTTGGTAAAATCCCCGGACTTCTCAGTGTGGATTTTGTTGAGAATCCGGTGCCCTCAAGTACTCATGATATGGCCCTTTTGACAACCTTTGAAAAGGTAGAGGATATCAAGGTATATGCAACCCATCCGGATCATGTGTATGTGGCAGACACCTATGTGCGCCCTTATACATGCAACCGTGCCTGCCTGGACTATGAGCTGTAAAATATGTAA
>JAZNGC010000089.1:0-2372 GCA_045589155.1 Lachnospiraceae bacterium | reverse complement strand
ATTGAAGTGGTGAGAGGAAAGCCTGTTCCACCGGAAAAAGAAGGAATAGTCCATTTTGTTGGCATGGTCTTCTTCCTGATTCTCATGGTAGTAGTTCTGTTCAATGATTTGGTAAATATTTTTGGTTAATAGAAAATGTTTCAGATAAAGCAGCCGTTGGTAATATTACACGTTAATATTACCAACAGTTGCTTTTATTATATTTTTATGGGTTTGCTTTTTGCGTTTTTTATTGTTGTTGGGATTTTCAAATCGTTGCATAAAGGGGGAAAATAGGGTAAAATTTTTGAAAGAAATATAAGGTGGAGGAACGAACAATGGTATGTTCTTATTGTGGCGCTTCATATCGTAAAAACGCAGAAAAATGTCCTCATTGTCAGTCGGAAAATCCATTGATGGTAGAGGAGAGAAAAAATAAAGTAAGACAAGCTATCGATGAACAGGCCATGAAGGAAGTGAAAAAACTGCCCGAAAGAACAGTAAAGAAAGCCCATACGGCTGTTATTATTGTGCTGGTGGGAGTGCTGGTTCTTTTAGTCGTAGGCTTTGTTTTGGGATATACGTTATCAAAATACAAGGCTAAATTTGAGTATGCTGCTTATGAACACAATGTGGAAAGATTGGAAAAATTACTGAAGGAAGAACAGTGGGAAGCATTCCGTGATTACTATTATGAACATGAGTGCTGGGACAGTAAGTATGAAAAATATGAGCAATTAGTAGATGCAAGAGTTCATGGGATAGATAATATAATGTACTATTGTGACGAATACAAAAGGATTGTGGAAAGTTATGATTCGGAGGGGCTGAATCAGTATATTGATTGGGCAAAGAATGACTTGGAAGAAACTTTCGGCTGTTATGCGGATTTTTGCAAAAATAATCAAAAGAAAGTAAATGACAGGGTGATTTTAGGGAATGAAAAATTGTTAAAACAATGGGAAGAAGAAATTACTCTTTATTTGATGGATACTTTGCAGATAACGGAGGAAGAACTGGAAACAATACGTGATTGCAGAGAAAATACAGATTATAAAAAACTGATTGATAAATACATAGAAAGGGATATGAAGTAGTTATGAAATGTCCGAATTGTGGTGGCGAAGTAGATTCCCAAAGTATAGCATGCCCCTATTGCAACAGTACTTATGAGCCGGGCCGTCTTTTTCAGTTGGAACTGGCGGAAAAGATGGAAAAGAATAAACTGTTACCTAAATTTATATTGAAGAGCAGAACACCGGATATGGTTCAAATGATGCTCACACGAAGTATTATCAGTTTCTTTCTTGCAGCCATTGTGTTTACCGCTGTGGCGTTTGGAATCTATATGCTGGGGGAGAACAGTCTGCACAGGGAGCCCATTGAAGGAACTTACGCGTGGAAATATATCAATGAAAATGACAGACGAATCGAAAATGAAATGCTTCGGGAATATATGAACGAAATTGTTGTTGCGTTGGATACCGGAGAAGCGGTCAGTGATACTGCACTGGATTATGTTTTGTTAAATAGTCTTTATGAGATTCAGGAAGATAAAGACGGTGAGCGGAGTCATCTGATACAGGCGTTTCTGTCCGGCTATCTGCAAATGTCAAAGGAAGAAATTGAGGAATTCCTGCAGGTGGAAGATGACTATTACGCAAGGCATGAGGCGGCTGATGCATTATGTACAAAGCTACTTCTTAGATTGGGAGGTGGCGAATAATGGAAGTCATTGTTGTTTGGGCATTTATTATTTTGGGTCCCATTGTGTTTTATAAAACAAAATTAAGTTATTATCAAAAAATGACTGTGAAGGCGGTAATTTTATATATAGCAGTTTTTGTTTTCGGTATGTCTGTACTTGCAATGATTGGTACTATAGGTGGCTTATTTTATTCTTCCTATGAAGCTACAATTGAAGCGAGAATGGACAGTTATTCCTGGTATTGCAGCAAGGGGGATTTTGATTCGCTTTCCATGATGCTGAATTATGATGAGAGCTATGAAGAGGAATTTGATTACTTGTGGGAACAGGTGGATATGTATGATACCTATAACCAGTATCAGATTTACCGGAAAGCTGCCGAGTGTGCTACCGGCGAGGAAGACAGGATGTTTTATGAAAAGCAGGCGGAAAAATACAAGGCGGTTTTGCAGAAAATCTGCAGGGAAAGTGTGTTTGAAGAAAATGTTCTATATGCAGAGTATTATGGCACTGTTGTGTGGGAATAATTTTTTGACTTTCCACGTAAAAAAGAATATAATATTATGCATATAATTACGGAAATTTTATTCAAAGGAGAGAATAAATCATGAAGAAACTGGAAGAATATGTGAGAAGTATTACCGATTTTCCGGAGGAAGGTATTATTTTTAGAGATGTGACAAGT
>JAZNGC010000088.1:0-2472 GCA_045589155.1 Lachnospiraceae bacterium | reverse complement strand
GTATCGATGACCTTTTGATTCTCCTGTACTTCAATGGTACGGGACAGGTAGGTGTTTTCCCGGAGCACCTCCGCGTAGAGTACATACGCTATCAAAAATACTACTGCCGCACCGATGGAAACACCCTTCGATAACGGAAACCAACCGAACCGAAAGTCCAGGCCCGCCACAATAAATCCTGCCAAAAACATGAGCCCGCTTAACTTAACCACAAGCCCTTGGTCTGCCTGCTTCTCCTTCGCATTCAACCGGGATTCCAACAATCCCGGATTTTTCACCATCATCACAAGTCCTGCCACAAACATCGGGATAAACAAGATGCCCATAAAGAGCCAGCCGTTAAAGAATTGTAACGTTCCTGCCGGCAAGAAAACCAAAAGGCCAACCAAGAGAACGCCGAAAGTAAATTTTAAGATTGCTTGTAGGAATAACTTATGGTTCATAATAGTCCTCCTTCTCTCTGTATGTAACAGACATCCATACATTTAAAACTCTTTCTTATGAATCCCCTTTAGGAAATCCTTTTTCAAGTCTCTAACCGAATGAAAAATCCGTTCCTCTGAGTTGGACAATTTCCCGTACTCCGCTTTCACCCTTAATAATTCCAGCGTACAAATTAAATCCGCAACCTGAAACAACCGATACTCACTCGGTATCACTTTACGAACATCATACTCTGCCAGTTGAGTCGCCAACACTGTATTCAGTATTCGATTTAATTCATGCTGACCATTATCATAATATAAAATAACTTTCTGAAAACCTTGGAAATATGAGAGATTATCTCTAATGAACCGTGACAAATCTCTTGCCATCCGTGCCTCTAACTTAAAACTATCTTGATACTCTGCTTTTCTAAACACAAATGATTTATACTTAATATCACAGTTCAAGGTAAAATAATAGAGCTTGGCAAAAATTGCACGTCTTTCATTCGGTTGAAAATACTGATACGGTGGTTCTCTTCGAATCAAGGGTTCTGTATGTACTGCCTGCTCATCACCGTATCCAATCTGCTTTAATGCATAATTCAATGTAGTTATGTTTGAAGAAATATCATTAGATTGATCATGAAACACCATCGTAACGATATAATACGGTGCGTGTTGCTTATACTCTCCGAAATCTCCGGATTCATCTACAAAAATACTTAGTTCTTTCATTGCCACCCCTTATGAAAAATGGCGGGGAGTCTCCCCGCCGAGTAGGTTGGACCTGGGTCTAACGACCAGCCCATTTCTTTTCAATTCAATAGACATCTCTGTCTACAAGTATATTATATCCTCTTTTTTGAATTTGTGCAATAGTTTTTCATTGTTTTTAAAACTTTTCGTCTTGACATCACTACTCAACACACGTTCTCCTATTTTTGCACAACCTTCCATTTTCCGTCCTCCACCACATACTGAAACTCACTCAGATTCTCATCCAGCATAACTTCCAGTAGGTCTTGAAAATCATTGACCAGATTCACCTTCTGTAAATCCTCTATTTTCACCCAGTGCATGGCTCCTTCTTCCGAAGAAATAACCTCCCCTGAGAACTTATCCGCCACAAACAGAAACACAAGGTATCTGCCGTTTTCGCCGGATTCTCCGCTAATCGGAAATTGTTTTACACCGCACAGCTTCGGATTCTCCACCGTAAGTCCGGTTTCTTCCTTCATCTCCCGGACCACCGCATCCACAATGGACTCTCCCGGCTCCACATGACCGCCCGGCAGGGTAAATCCTTTCCAGTCTTTCTTTATTCTGTCCTGTAGTAAATATTCGTTGCCTTTACGAATCAGGCATAATACCGTTAATTCTACTGTTTCTGTGCGTTTCATTTTTTCATCCCCCGCAAATTCATCTTTAACATAATCGTTCCCGCCAGTGTACCGATAGCAAATCCGATTGCGTGCACCACAATCGTCCCTATTCCGAGAAAGCATCCTACAATTGCATAAATGATGAAGTAACGCTTTTCCGCAACAGTGAAACAAACACGTTGTTTTCCTTGCCCTTTCCAAAACCATACACAGACCATTCCCAACAACACAAAAATCCCGAGTGAGGCTCCTATCATCGTACCGCCCTTAAAAATGAAACACCAGAGCAATGCAGTTAGCATTGTACCGAAATTATAAAATAAGACCATCTTTAATCGCCCTATTTTCTCCTCCACCTTGTTGCCTACAATCACCAACGCTACCATGTTTCCTGCCAGATGGATGATTCCCATATGCAAGTAGCCGCAAGCCAGAAGACGCCACCATTGCCCCTTCTCCATAATCAACTCAAAAGCCGCCTCGCCGTATTCCTTTAAATATCCGCCACCGGAGATGAGCAATCCAAAGAAGCTGCCTCCTCCGACTGCCAAATTCGCAATAAATGCCAGTATATTAAGTATCACTATACTAAAAGTTGCTATTTTTCCCTTTTTCATTCCTATAATCTCCCCTAGATGCTACAAAGCTTTCTCACAGTGCTC
>JAZNGC010000087.1:0-44488 GCA_045589155.1 Lachnospiraceae bacterium | reverse complement strand
GAATATAAATATAAGAAACAGTCCGGCGGACATGGTCAGTACGGTCATGTTAAGATGAGATTCTCCGGCTCCGGTGATTTGGAGACTGCATATACCTTCGAACAGGAGGTTGTAGGTGGTGCCGTTCCTAAGAACTTCTTCCCTGCAGTGGAAAAAGGTCTTCAGGATTCTGTGATTAAAGGACCTCTGGCTGCTTATCCCGTAGTTGGTGTTAAAGCGGTTCTCTATGATGGTTCCTATCATCCGGTAGACTCTTCAGAAATGGCATTTAAGATGGCAACCATCCAGGCCTTCAAGAAGGGCTTCATGGAAGCAGGTCCTATTCTGTTAGAGCCTATTGCATCCCTGAAGGTTACAGTTCCTGATTCTTACACCGGTGATATCATGGGAGACCTTAACAAACGTCGCGGCCGTGTACTTGGTATGAATCCTGCTCCCGGCGGAAAGCAGATTATTGAAGCGGATATTCCAATGAGCAGCCTTTACGGCTATTGTACAGATTTACGTTCCATGACCGGTGGCAGAGGCGTATACGAGTATGAATTCGCAAGATATGAGCAGGCTCCCAGTGATGTACAGGAAGCTGAAGTGAAAGCAAGAGCAGAGCAGGTTGCAGCAAATAACGCAGAAGAATAAAGAACGGGTTATTGCATGCAAAGCGTGAAAATGGCATATTTTGCTTGACATTTAATGACTAGCCTTTTACAATAAAGGCTAGTCATTTGAATATTAGGCGTTGAAGAGAAGTATTAAGAGCAGAGCCCTTTCAGAGAGTGTCCGGTAGGTGCGAGGACATAGGTGCATCCTCCCAACTCGTCTCTGAGCTCCTGTGGTGAACTTAAGTAGTCACAGGCGGATTTCCCCGTTAAAGGACAATAAAGTGCACAAACAACTTGCAAGGCTAGTTGTTGGAAATTTGCTTCGCAAATTACAATAGTTGTCAGGTGATCTGTTTGTGAATTAGAGTGGTACCACGGAAACAAAGCCCTTTCGTCTCTAAATGAGATGAGAGGGCTATTCTATTATAAGGAAGAGAGGAAGAAAAATGGCAGAAGTTTACAACCACAAAGAGGTGGAAGCCAAATGGAGAAAGTATTGGGAAGATAATAATACTTTTAAAACTGATGTATGGGATTTTTCAAAACCCAAATATTATGCACTTGATATGTTCCCTTATCCTTCAGGCGTAGGTCTTCATGCAGGTCATCCCGAGGGATATACTGCAACAGACATTATGTCCAGAATGAAGAGAATGCAGGGTTACAATGTGCTTCATCCCATGGGATATGACTCCTTCGGTTTGCCGGCAGAGCAGTATGCGGTAAGCACAGGTAATCATCCTAACGGATTTACAGAGCAAAATATTGAGACGTTTTCTGAGCAGCTGAAAGGTCTTGGCTTTGACTATGACTGGACCAAGGTGCTTGCTACAAGTGATCCGAAATTCTATAAATGGACACAATGGATTTTTAAACAACTTTATCTGGATGGCTATGCAAAGTTGGTTGATATGCCTGTAAACTGGTGTGAAGAGCTTGGTACAGTACTTTCTAACGACGAAGTAATCGACGGAAAATCAGAGCGTGGCGGTTATCCTGTTGTGCGTAAAAATATGAAACAGTGGGTAATTGACCAGGTGGCTTTCGCTGAGAAACTGTTGGAAGGCTTGGAGGAAATTGACTGGCCGGAGTCCACAAAGGATATCCAGAGACATTGGATCGGACGTTCCACAGGTGTTGAGGTTGATTTCAATATCGTGGGTGGCGGACAGTTCTCCATCTATACAACCTGTATTGAAACAATTTACGGTATTACCTTTATGGTACTTGCACCAGACGGACAGCTTGTAAAGGATTTGATGCCCAGAATTGAAAATAAAGAAGAAGTGGAAGCTTATATTGCAGAAACTCTGAAGAAAAATGATATGGACCGTACTGAACTGAACAAGACAAAGTCCGGTTGTATGCTGAAAGGTATTTATGCGGTGAACCCTGTTAATGGTAAAGAGGTTCCTGTATTTATCGGTGACTTTGTACTGGCAAGCTATGGTACCGGTGCGGTTATGGCTGTTCCGTCCCATGACCAGAGAGACTTTGAATATGCTATAGTACACAACATTCCCATGATTCAGGTGATCGAGGGCAGAGATGTAAGTGAATGTGCTTTTGAAAAGGGCGATTACCTTGGAAAAGGCTGCAAGCTTATGAATTCCGAAGAGTTTACCGGACTTACTGTGGAGGAAGCAAAAGAGGCTATTACACAGAAACTGGAAGGAATGGGTATTGCAAGAAGAAAAGTAAATTATCACTTCCGTGAGTGGATTTTTGCAAGACAGAGATATTGGGGTGAGCCCGTTCCCGTGGTTTATCTTGAGGATGGCACTATTCATGTACTTGCAGATGAAGAACTTCCTTTGATCCTTCCCGAATTGGAAGATTACAAGGGTAAAGGCGGTAAAGCACCTCTTGAAAATGCAACTGAATGGAAAGAATACAACCATAACGGTATTGTAGGTAAGAGAGAGACATCTACTATGCCCGGAAGTGCCGGTTCCAGTTGGTATTTCCTCAGATATATCGATCCGGATAACGATAAAGAATTTGCGAACCAGGAGCTTTTGAAACACTGGATGCCGGTAGACCTTTATGTGGGTGGACCGGAACATGCAGTTGGACATCTTATGTATTCCAGAATTTGGAACAGATACCTTTATGATAAGGGCCTTTCTCCTGTTAAAGAACCCTTCAAAAAATTGGTTCACCAGGGTATGATTTTGGGTGCAAATGGTATTAAAATGGGTAAGAGATTCCCTGAATTTGTAGTAAATCCCAGCGATATCGTTAGAGACTATGGTGCAGATACACTGAGACTTTATGAAATGTTTATGGGGCCTATCGAGGTTTCCAAGCCTTGGAATCCCAGCGGTGTAGACGGCGCAAGAAGATTTATTGTAAGAGTATGGAATTTCCTGACGAATGCAGATAATATTTCTGATGCAAATAAGGATGAGATTACGAAGGTTTATCATCAGACTGTTAAAAAAGTTACAAATGACTTTGAAGTGCTTGGCTTTAATACCGCTATCAGTCAGATGATGATCTTTATCAACCATCTCTATAAAGTAGGAACCTGTCCGAAGGAATATGCAGAGGGCTTTGTGAAAATGTTCTCCTGTATCTGTCCTTTTGTGGGTGAAGAACTTTGGCAGATTCTCGGACATGATAATACCATTGCATATGAAGCATGGCCGACCTTTGATGAGGCTCTTACCGTTGACAATGAGATTGAAATTGCAGTCCAGATTAACGGAAAGACAAGAGCACAGCTTATGATTGCAAAGGATGAGAACAAAGATGTTGTTATTGCAAAAGCAAAAGAAGCTCTTGGCGAAAAACTTGCAGGAACTATTGTAAAAGAAATCTATGTTCCCGGCAGAATTGTAAACATTGTTGTGAAACCCTAAAAGTTTATATCAAGTAAGAAAAGCTGTTGTTCGTGTAGAAAATCTACCGGCAACAGCTTTTTATGTTATTTATGAGGAACTTTTTTCATGATTTCGTCCATCCGGGCTAATTCTTCGGGGGAACTGTATTTTTTTATGGCGGAAATAATAGTCTGAATTTCAAGGGGAGTAAAAATGAGTCCCTTTTCTTTTGCTTTTTTCATTAATGTCATAATATAGGGAAGCATTTCTTTTTGGGTTTTGCCTTGTCCACCGGATGCCAGTTCATTTAAAAATTCTAATTTTTCTTTCGGAATATGTTTTACAGATGGATCACTCATCCATTTTGCGGTCTCAAAGTTATTTTTATTGTCCATTTAAAAGTCTCCTTCAATTAATTTATGATTTGTTTTCCGGACCCGGACACTGAAACATCTGAAAGATATCAGACATATCCATTCCGTTATTTCCAAAAAGTCCGGAGAACATATCCGGAGAAAGTCCATCTTCATTTTCCGGAAACATTTCTTTCATCATAGACATCATTTCCATCATATTCTGATAATTTTCAAATGTAGAAAACAGATTCTCCATTTGTGAAATTTTATTTTTTTCTTCCGGGGTACAGTAGGGGAGAAGTTCTGTAAGAAAGGTATGGGTATCCATGGAGCCTGAAAAAACAGGAAGCTTGTATTTATTAAAAAAAGAGAGTGTATATATTAATTCCAGATATTTAATATATATAGCAACATGTCTCTGCATGGAAGGAGCAAATAGTGGCATGATAATCTTTAACTTCCGGATATGATTGTTTGTAAATAGTGTATCGAATGCCAGAATGTTATCGTGCTCTTTATGTTCCATCCGTTTCCTTTCCGGGGAGCTTCGCATCCCGTTTTTTAATGTCTTTTGGTAAGTTCTTGTTTTATCTTATGATGCCAAAACACAAAGTATACATAGGCTCCTTTCGGAGCCTATATATCTTAGTACCTATGATTAGCAGCAGCCGTTGTTATTTCCGCAGAAGCAGGAGATAAGAAGAATCCAGATCAGCCAATCACAGCAGTTGTTTCCGCAACCGTTGTTGCCACCGAAAAGACCGTTGCCGCAGCCATTGCCACATCCGGAGTCACCATTTCCGCAACAGGACAGAAGCAGGATGATCCAAATAAAGTTGTTGCCGCCGAAGCCGCAACCACAGGAATTATTTACAGCTGTATTACAGCCGCAGTTGTTAGCAGTTAAATCGCTCATTTTTATTTTCCTCCAAAGGATTGATTATGCTTTATATTATGTGTGGCGGCCTGTCAATGTTTCTCTTTTTTAAAAAGAAAAATATAAAAATTATTCCGCAATATATAGGGATAAGTCTTGCATAAATTTCTAGATATAGTAAAATGTAGATATATATATCATAAAATCGGGTTAAGTATGGTTTCATCCTATTGGAGGTTTTGAAAGTGGGAGAATGGATGGTATCCGGAAGGACGTTCCGGACCCAAACGGATTTTGAAGCGGCAAAAAGAGATGCTGAATATATAGAACAGATTAAACGCAGATATGATCTTAAGCAGAAAGCAGGAGTTGAACTGCTTTTAAGGGACTTGCAGTCGGGAAAATATCGGTTCCGTACCATTTTGGGAACTGATTTTGAAGAAAGTGTGCAGGAAAAATTGCTTAAGTTTGACCAGAAAACTACTGTTTCAAAAGGGACCGGAAAAAAGAAGACAGACGGTTCCAAAAGAAAGAAGAAAATCCGTCTGGAAGATTATGATAAAGAAATGCAAAAAATCATTAAAGCCGAAATGAAAAAGCAAGAGAGCAGAAGAAAGTTACTTCTTGGTTCCTGTATTTGTATAGCTCTTGTTTGCTTTGCATATCTTGGGTATTACTATTATGAAGCATATAAGAGTGATGCTGCTTATGATGAATTGGCTGCCATGAAGGACAAGGAAGTGGTAAAAGATGATACTACCACCGGTCAAAGCATTGTGATTAATTACGTAGATGAATCGGAAATTCCGGTTCCGGATATTCTGGAAGAATATAAAAATTTATATAATAAGAATAAAGGTCTAATCGGATGGATAAAAATAGCCGATACAAATATAGATTACCCCGTCATGCAGGCAGCGGACAATGATTATTACCTGCGGAGGAACTTTGAACAGGAATATGATAAAAACGGGTGTATCTTTTTAGACAAGGATTGTGATGTCATTAAGCGAAGTACAAATCTGATTGCATATGGACATCATATGAACAGTGGCAAAATGTTTGGAAAACTGGATAAGTACTATGGTACAAAAGATTCCTACAAAAAGTATAAGTACATAGAGTTTGATACCATTTATGAAAAGGGTACTTATGAAGTAATGTATGTGTTCCGTTCCAAAATCTATGAAGAAGATGAAATTGTTTTTAAATATTATCAATTTATAGATGCTGCCTCTGAGGCGGAATTTGATTCAAACATGAAAGAAATGGCGGAAATGTCTTTGTATGATACCGGTGTAACTGCCAGATACGGAGACGAACTTTTGACACTTTCAACTTGTGATTATTACACAGATTACGGCAGATTTGTCGTAGTGGCAAAAAGGATAAAATAATGTTGTGATGACTTCAAAGGAAAGGTGAGGAGAAACAGCATGGCAAAGAATACAAAGAAAAATCTGAGATTACGTAAGCAAATCCGTAGAACGATGGGAATCATATGTTTGATTACCGCTATTGTTGTTGCAGCAATTCCGGTTCCGGAAGCAAGAGCGGAGGAAGATGCGGAAGGACGTATCAGAGGAACAAAATATACATGGGATGAGGATGCTTCAAAGAACATTCCGGTTGTATCCGATACGGATAAGATTTATACAACCGGTGACGGTACTTTCCAGTTTGCTTATAAAGAGGAAACCGGTATCGGTGTGGCAATCATCTTGGGTTATAATGGCAGAAATCTGGTGAATAACTATTTGGAAATACCGGATGAGGTAAACGCTTATGCGAAGAGAAACAGTAACCAGGGTTCCTTTGAAGGATATGTTGCGGTAAGTAAGTCGAATGAATATCTGTTTTATGCGAAATATAAAGAAGTAGAAAAACTGGATGAAAACGGCGATAAGGTTCTTGATGATGAAGGTGAAGTAGTAATGGAGACGGTTATCGATGAATATCGTCCCTGTTATTACAATGATAGAAACAGCTGGCAGGATTTAGATCTGGGTGAGTTTTTCTATTTCAATGAAACGAAGCAGGAATTTGAAGCAACCGAAACAGAAGAACATCAGTGGATTAAGAATATTAAAGTATTCTATATCGGAAACCAGACGATTAAAGCAGTGGAAAATACAAGTGGTTCCGGTGGAACTTCAAGTGATACAAGGAAGGAAACTGCTGTAAGAGGATGGGAAATTGTTGAAGAAGACGGAAAGATCAACACAGATCCTTTAAAAGGTATTTTTGCGAACAATACAAATATTAAAACATTGGTAATTGGTGACTATCTGAAAGGTATCGGTAACTGGGCTTTTTATGCCTGTGGTGGTCTCGACACGGTAACTTTCGGTAACGGTTTGGCAGAAATCGGTAAATATGCTTTTGCGGATTGTATTAACTTAAAACAGGTTAATATTCCGTTCCTTTCCAATATCACTTATATTTCCGACCATGCTTTCCAAAATTGTCAGGCACTCACAAGTTTTGTCCTGCCTGCCAGCGTGCAATATATTTATGACCATGCATTTGACGGATGCTGGGCACTGAGCCGCTTAGATATTGCCGGTGAAAGTGCAGGGGCAAACGTTAACTTAAAGGACATCGGTTATTATGCGTTCAAGGGATGTACCTCCCTACAGAACATTACCATACCTGCTTCCTTTACAGGTGAAAACAACGACTATAAGTTGATATTAAACAACTTTGAATATTGTAGTAATTTACGTAGTATTACCATTCAGACAGCTCCGTCGGCGTTGAATTCAGAAATTGCACCGACTCCGACAACCGCTTATGGTGGTGATAACTATACAGTGGAGAAATTTAAATCTGATGTACATAGTACATTCTATTTTGAATGCGTATATCCTTCATTGACCTATGATTTTACCAAGAAAAATGCAATTGCATTCAAATATGCCGGTGAAGATAAATACGAGAAAACAGTAGAAGGCGTATTATATCAGGTAAACTCTTTGAATCAGCTTATGTATGTTGAGATTCTGGATGGCGATGTAAATGAGATTGATATGCCCACGGAAATCGGACCTTATGGTATTTCTGAAATTAATGAAGGAAGTTTTTCCGGAAACTGTAGCCTGGAAAAAATCAAAATACCTTCTACCGTAGTGGCAATCAATGCAAATGCGTTTAAAGGATGCCATAACCTGCATCATGTTATTTTTGAAAATGCAGCAAATATCCAGAGACTGGGAGAAGGTGCCTTTGATGTACAGGTGGTTTCCCTTCACTCACCAAATTGTAATAAGATTATGGATTCCGTTCCGTCACTTACTTTTACCGGTACGGTTGGAAGTAATATTGTTCCGTTCCGTTATGCCATGAGTGCGGATGGAAATATTAATGCAGGTTCCCAGCCTATTACGTATATTACATATTACAGTGGATGGCCTACAAACCTGGAAATTGAATATAACAAAGATAACGGCAGGGCGGAATTGGTGGATTATCCCACCAGATCTGAACTGGTAGGTGGCACAAAGTATACAGAGGCAAATTATCCTTATATGTCTCCGGAATATGTGGATGCTGCTAAGGAAGCGTTTAGCGATTATGATGATTATATTAATAAAACCCCCGGTGTAATTATTACACAGGACCAGTGGGATATTATTAATTCAGCGTTATATGTAACATTACCACAAGGTATTACCGGACTTAAGAGTGGTTTGTTTACCCAACATGGAGCAAGCAAAACACCGGATACGCAGATTAAGAGTATTACAATGTCATCAATTGAGGAGTTTGAGCCTTATACGTTTGATGGTTGTAGTAACTTAGACACTATCAAAATTACCGGCGGAGCGGATATTATTGCTGAGAAGGCCTTTGCGTTCTCCTATACAGGTGATGGAAATGGTTCTCTGTCTAAATTGGCCAATTTCGTCATGACAAGCGGTGGAAGCGGTATTGGTGATTATGCATTCGAAAACAATCCTCTCTTGACAAGTATTACCATTTCACCTGAGGTAACGGAACTTGGACTGAGACCGTTTAAAGACTGTACGGCATTAACCGACGTATCCTTTAGCGGAGGTCCCTATTTTACCTGTGAGGAATCCATTGTCTACAAAAAGGATGATGGCGTAAAGGTTGGCATTGTACAATGTCTCGAGACAAGAAGCAAGACTATTAACGCGAAAGAACTGGTAGGTATCAAAGAACTGGCAGACGAAGCCTTTGAAGATTGTGAGAAACTTGGTTCCATTGATTTGTCACAGTCTTACATTGAGAGGATACCATATCATGCTTTTGCAAATACCACAAACCTTTTTGAAGCAATCCTTCCCAGTACTTGTAAGAGTATCAGTGACCAGGCGTTTACAGGAAGTAACGTACAGTTTGTGGAAATTCCCAGCAGTGTAACTTATATTGCACCCGGGGCATTTGATACTACCAATAGTGATAAGATCATTGAATTTTTCTGTGAACCCGGCTCGGCTGCAGAAACCTATGCAAATGAATATGAAAACATCGTAATTTCCGAAAGAGATGTGGAAAAATACTTTACGGTAACTTTCTGGGACTATGTGACAGCATCCGGAGCGCCCAGTGACACGCTTTCTATCGTGAAAGAAGAGACTGTACTATGGCATACTGCAGCAACCGCTCCGGAACCTGCAGGACGTGAAGGTTACAGATTTACCGGTTGGTCCTTGGATTTCTCCGATGTCAGCAGAGATATGGACGTACAGGCTATGTACGAGAAAATTGACTCTGAGGAGACTAAGTTTACTGTTACATTTATTGACTGGAACGATCAGGTTCTCTATACACAGACGGTAGCACCCGGTGAGAATGCAATTACTCCTCAAAATCCTACAAGACAGGGATATACCTTTACCGGTTGGAGACCTGCCATCACAAATGTTCAATCTGATATTACCACATACGCACAGTATGAATACGGAACTTGGATTGATACAAACGGAGATGGTATTCCCGATAAGGTAGTAGATGACAACACCGGTGGCGGCAACGGTAATACCGGAGGTAACGGCGGTACCGGAGGAAATGGTACCACTTCGTCCACTCTGTATACGCTTACCGTTAAAAATGGTAGTGGTTCCGGTAGTTATGCAGCTGGTGCTCAGGTTCCTGTCATTGCCAATGAACCGGTAGCAGGTCAGAAGTTTGACAAGTGGATTTCCGAAAATCCTGCGGCAACTTTCATAAGCAGCTCTGTAGGAGCAACCTTCATGATCATGCCTGCAGACAATGTTACCATTGAAGCTACCTACAAAAAAGATCCGAATTATAACGGTGGTACAGGTAACAACGGTGGTGGAAACGGCAATACGAATGTACCGGGCTCTACCACAAAACCGGGAACCATTATTGTAATTGATAAGAATGGTTTATCTAACACCGGTGTAGTTTCCGGTACCGTATATGGTTCTTCCGATAACTTTGTAATTAAGATTTCTGAAGATAAAGACGCGACAGAAGAAGTTTTGAAGGCATTGCTCAATGAGTTCGGAACAGTAGAAAACTTGAAATACTTCCCTATGGATATCAGTTTGTATGATTCCACAGGTAAAACAAAGATTACAGATACCAGTGGTCTTTCCATTAAGATTACACTTCCTTTGCCGGATTCTATGATTAAGTATGCCGGAAACAACAAGGTTGCAGGTGTAGTACATGAAAGATTGGACAAGCTTTCCACCAGATTTGCAACCATTGATGGAGTTCCTTGTGTGACATTTACAGCAGAACATTTCTCACCCTATGTGATTTATGTTGATGTATCTGATTTATCTTCCTCAGGAACAGTAGATGAATCTCCTAAGACGGGTGATATTCATCCGAAGTGGTTCTTTGTTATCGGTCTTGGATGTATCGGTGTTTTCCTGTTCCTGAAAAGAGACAGGAAAGAAAAAGTTATTGTAGCTTAAATTTCTGATGAAGGAATGAAGCAGGATGAAAAAAGCGATTCGTAAAGTGGTCGGAGTGTTACTGCTGGTGACAGCACTGGTGGTAACACAGATTCCGGCACAGGAAGTAGCGGCAGATACCTCTGTTGCATCTGATTTTCAATTGAATGGCAGTACTTTGATTAAGTATGTAGGCACGGCAAGCGTCGTGTCTGTTCCTGCTACAGTAAACCGGATTGGAGAAGAAGCTTTTGCCGGAAATAAGACGATTAAGAATATTTCCTTTAAGGGAGAGGTGGAAGAGATTGCATATCGTGCGTTTGCAGGTTGTAGTGAATTGAAAGAAATCACCCTTCCCGATTCTGTTGTAAAACTTGGAAACGGTGCCTTTTCCGATTGTGTTTCGATGAAACAGGTTGAAATCGGAGATGGTTTAAAAAATCTTGGAATCGGAGTTTTCGCAGGATGCAGCAGCCTAAAAGAGATTGTGCTTGATAAAAACCATGAATATTTTTCAGTTGCTGACGGATGTTTATATGATAAAGAAAAAACAAAACTTTATCTGGTGATTCCGGTAAGGGAAAAAGAAACTTATTCCATGCCATCTACAGTTACAGATATAGCAGAGTATGCCTTCTGGGGTTGCAACAGTGTGAAAAATCTTTCCATCAGTAATATTATAGAAGAAATCCCTGCGTTTGCTTTCAGTAACTGTAAGTCTTTGCAGGCGGTTTCCATTCCGGCTTCTGTCCGTAGAATTGATGTAAAAGCTTTTGAAGATTGTGTAAGGTTGGAAAATGTATGGATTCCAAGTCAGGTAAACCGTATTCATGAAACTGCATTTGACGGTTGTCCGAAACTCAATATTGTTGCAGATATCGGAACGTATGCATATGGTTATTATGAAGATTGGAAAGAAAGACACAGTGACCAGTCGGAATATGAGGATACCGGAAATAATGAGGGAGCAGATCCAACAGATTCTGACTATGAACCGGAGGAAGACACCGGTGATAAACAGAGTATTTTAGGCCAGTCCCAAATAGTGGGAAACAGTGCCTTTGTGTTTATTGACAATACCCTTCCAAATGTTCAGGGAGCAAAAGATCCCGAACCTGAAGATGAGAAGGATGATAACAACATTGGTGAGAATGAGGATTTATTCGGACAACCGGAAGACAAGGTGGTCTCGATCCCTAAATTTACCATTGTGGGTGAAAGCATCCTTGCAGACCAGGCGTTTTATATGAGCGAAAACGTTTCGGATTATGCGATACCGGAAGGAATTGTTCAAATAGGGGACTTTGCTTTTGCAAGAAGCAATCTTTCCAAAATAGTAATTCCGGATGGTGTAACTTCAATAGGTTATGGAGCCTTTTACTACTGTAAAGATTTAAGAAATGTAATCATTCCTGCTTCAGTGACAGAAATTGAACCCAAAGCTTTTGAAGGTTCTATTTGGTTGGAGAACTGGATGTTTGGAGGAGAAGGAGAGTTTCTTATTGTTGGAGACGGAATATTGCTGGCTTACAGAGGTCATAATTCGATTGTAAATATTCCGGAAAATGTAAAAAAGATTGCCCCTGATGTGTTTGCGGGACATTCTGAACTGGTACAGGTTAATTTTTCAGAAGGATTGCGCGTAATAGGAGAAGGTGCATTTCGGGATTGTCATAACCTGACTTCCATAAAAGGCGGTAAATATATTTCTACAATTGAAGACGGAGCTTTTGAAGGTTGTCCGATTCAAACCTTACATATTCCCGCAGAAGTAAAAGAGATGGGTCTTGGTACCATTGATTATAGTTTGACTGAAAAGAGTACTTCTACAAAAGTAGTTGTATTTGAACATACAGAAAATCTGCCGGTTGTTACTTATGAAGAGACTGCAGACAGATTGTCTAATGAAGAAGCCCGCAAATTGGTTTTGGGAGATGTATTGGTTGCGATTGTAGACAAAGGAATCTCCGTGGACGAATTATCAGGAACTGTGCTGGATGCCGGAAATTATGGCTTTAGAGGGCTTGTGGGATATATAGCTTCAGATAACCGTTCTGTTATTACATTGCTTTCTTCAACGCTTACACCTGAGGAAGTGGCAGAAACCTATATACCGGAATATATTTTTATTGACGGTAAATCATATAAAATTGAAGGTATAGAAGATATTTTCTATGGCGTAACAGAAAGAAGAGAAGAGCGGAATGATATTTCTGTAGTCAATAACTCATCTGTAATAGATGGAAATGTTAAAGTAAATGCCTCATTGGAGGGTGCCATCAGTTCTCTTTATTTAAAGATAGAAGATGGTGATGAGATACGAAATATAATTGATACAGCATTTCAATATGTATATCAGCAGGAACTTCCGGAAAATACGGTTTGCTTTAATATGGAATTGATTGATTTAAACAGTAAAGTTTCGATTAGGAGACTTGGAAACAATCAACTGAAAGTGACAATGCAAGCGCCGGACATTAAAGGCACAGGAAGCTTTAGAATCGTTACTTTAGATAGAAACGGACAGCTGGAAAGTGTTCCTTACCGTTATGATGAGGAAGGAAATCTGGTGATGACACTATCTCATTTATCACCGTTTGGTATCTATCGTACAAATGCCCAGATAAGTTCACGTATGGACGAATCGCCAGATACAGGTGATTTGTTCAAACCTCAATATTTTGTGGCACTTGGTTTATTTAGCTTAGCTATGGCGGCTTTCTTTTATAAACCAAGGAAAAGAAAAAGTTAATAAGACCGATTTAAAACACTCCGGCATATGATAAGAGAAAAAGCCGGGGTGTTTTTGTGTTCAGAGTAAGAAATCAAGTGGGATGCAATGAGATGAAAGATTTAAATCCGGATATCATACCTACAATTGCGGTTTTAGATACCGGAATCGCCATTCATCCGGATTTTGAAGGACGAATTGTGGGATATAAAGATTTTGTAAATGAAAAAAATGTTATATATGATGATAGCGGACATGGGACACACGTGTGCGGAATTATAGCGGGAAGCGGGAGGCTTTCCGGTGGTAAATACAGAGGAATTGCTCCTTTTGCACATTTACTTGTTGGGAAAGTATTGGATGAAAAAGGAGATGGCAGTGTAGAAAATATGATTGAAGGATTAAAATGGGTTATTGATAAACGCAAGGAGTATAACATACGGGTCATAAATATCTCGGTTGGGATTGGACAATTAAAAAATTCAGATAAGGAAAAAAAGATAATCTCGTGGTTGGAAAATGCATGGAATAATGACCTGGTTGTGGTATGTGCTGCAGGAAATAACGGACCGGAACCGGGGAGCCTGTCACCCCTTGGAAGAAGTTCAAAAGTGATTGCGGTAGGTTGTCATGACGGAGAATACTATAAAAATCTTCCAAACAGATGTGAAATATATTCCTCCAGAGGAATAATAGGGATTGGGGAGAGAAAACCGGATATTGTGGCACCGGGTACAGAAATAATATCCTGTGATGCACAGTGTAGGAAGACGATACGGGGCTATCAGAATGCTTACACGAAAAAGAGTGGTACATCAATGGCAACGGCCATTGTTTCAGGGGTTTTGGGAGTTATGTTTGGCCTGCACAGTGAGTATGGGAATGAACATGCCAAAAAGAGATTATTATATGCTGCCAGAGATTTAGGTGAACCATGGTATAAACAAGGGTATGGTATGGTAGATTTTGCTAAATTATTACGTTAAATCAATAAAATAAAATAACTTCTGCTATTGACACACCTCGTATGATTGTATACAATTATACGAGGTAGAATATTACAATTAAAAAAAACAATATGCTTTATATATATTAAGAAGAAAATAAAGCAGAAAGGTGTGACACCGATATGAGAAAAGATGATATGTTCCAGTACAGACCGGTCAGTATGAATGAAAGGAACAATTTGCTCTCCATAGAAGAGCATATGTATATATTGGACGATGTAGAAAAACCTAACGTTTTCCGAAATATGTTCCCTTATTCTGAAGTGCCGAAGATTCCATTTAATGATAGAATTGTACCGCATAATATGCCAAAAGATATTTGGATTACAGATACAACTTTCCGAGATGGACAGCAGTCCAGGGCACCTTATACCACAGAACAGATAGTTACGATTTATGATTATTTACATAAACTTGGTGGTCCTAACGGAATGATCCGTGCGTCTGAGTTCTTCTTATATAGTAAGAAAGACAGGGATGCAGTATATAAATGTATGGAAAGAGGTTATCAGTTTCCGGAAATTACAAGCTGGATCCGAGCAAGCAAAGAAGATTTTAAACTGGTAAAAGAAATCGGAATGAAAGAAACAGGTATTTTGGTAAGTTGTTCCGATTATCATATTTTCCTGAAATTGAAGATGACAAGAAGACAGGCTATGGAGCACTACTTAAGTGTTATCAGGGAATGTCTTGAGGAAGGAATCAGTCCAAGATGCCATTTGGAAGATATTACCCGTGCAGATATTTACGGATATGTGGTTCCTTTCTGTCTCGAACTGATGAAATTGATGGACGAGTATAAGATTCCTATTAAAATCCGTGCCTGCGACACTATGGGATATGGAGTTAACTATGCCGGTGCAGTTATTCCCAGAAGTGTACAAGGAATTATTTATGCAATCCACACCCATGCCGGTGTGCCTTCCGAATTGATTGAATGGCATGGACATAACGATTTTTATAAGGCGGTAGTAAACTCTACTACGGCATGGCTTTATGGATGTTCCGGTATCAATACGTCCTTGTTTGGTATTGGGGAAAGAACCGGTAACACACCCCTTGAGGCGATGGTATTTGAATATGCACAACTTCGCGGTGATTTAAATGGAATGGATACCACGGTAATCACAGAACTTGCAGAGTATTATGAGAAGGAAATCGGCTATAAGATTCCTTCCAGAACACCATTTGTCGGAAAGAACTTCAATGTAACCCGTGCAGGTATCCATGCGGATGGTTTGCTTAAAAATGAAGAAATTTATAATATTTTTGATACAGAGAAATTCTTGAACAGACCGGTACTTTGTGCCGTTTCCAACACCTCAGGTCTTGCCGGAATTGCCCATTGGATTAATACATATTACAAGCTTCATGGTGACAAACAAGTGGATAAAACAAGTGAACTTGTAAAGGGTGTGAAAGTATGGGTTGATGAGGAGTATGCCGGAGGACGTGTAACGGTTCTTACAGATGATGAACTTGTTGCTAAAATCAACGAGGTTTGTAAACAGCTGAATATCACATTATAATAATGTACAGAAAAGTATGTTATTAAGAAAGGGAAGGGTTACTAAATTGGCAAATTACGATGTGAAACAAGAAGTAACAGATAAATATTCCCTTCGCGGCCGCGTGTTTCATAAGCTTAGAGATGATATTTTAAGTGGAAAATATGCGGAGCACGAAGAGTTGAAAGAAGTGGCAATCGGAGAAGAAATGGGCGTGAGCCGTACTCCTGTCAGAGAGGCTTTCAGACAGCTTGAACTGGAGGGACTGATTCAGATTATTCCCAACAAAGGTGCATATGTTACGGGGATTACGGAAAAAGATGTGAAAGATATTTACATGATCCGTTCACTTCTGGAAGGTCTGGCGGCAAAATGGGCCACAGAACATATTACAAAAGAACAGATGGAAGAGATGGAAGAGAATGTGTACCTTGCAAAATTTCATGCGGAAAAAGGTCACATGGAACAGTTGGCAGAATTGGACGGCCGCTTCCATGAAATAATGTATGAGGCTTGTAACAGTAAAATGTTGGAGCATCAACTAAAAGATTTTCATCAATATGTGCTCAGAGTACGCAAAAAAACCCTGTCCAATGTCAACAGAGGTTCTGCGTCCAATCGCGAACATGAGCTTATTATGGAAGCAATTAAGGCAAAAGATGCTGATCTGGCTGAGCAGCTTGCCAACAAGCATATGATAAATGCATATGAAAATATGGTGAAAAATGGATTGCACGAAGCTTATGAGCGTGCAGAGAAATGAGGAGAGTAACATGGAAAAGATTAAGATGACAACACCCCTGGTTGAGATGGACGGGGACGAAATGACCAGAATTTTGTGGAAGATGATTAAAGATGAATTAATTCTTCCTTTTGTAGATTTAAAAACAGAGTACTATGATTTGGGCTTGGAATATCGTAATGAGACAAATGATCAGGTTACGGTGGATTCCGCTAATGCTACATTAAAATATGGTGTTGCAGTTAAGTGTGCAACGATTACACCTAATGCGGCAAGAATGACAGAGTATAACTTAAAAGAAATGTGGAAGAGTCCTAATGGAACTATCCGTGCAATTTTGGATGGAACTGTGTTCCGCGCCCCTATTTTGGTAAATGGTATTGTTCCTTATGTAAAGAACTGGACAAAGCCTATTACTATTGCGAGACATGCTTACGGTGATGTATATAAAAACACAGAAATCAAGGTTCCCGGTGCCGGTACTGCAGAACTGGTATTTACAGCTGCAGACGGAACTGTGACAAGAGAGGTAATCCATAACTTTAAGGGTGCCGGAATTTTACAAGGTATCCACAATACAGAGGAGTCCATCAGCAGCTTTGCCAGATCCTGTTTCTCCTACGCAATTGATACAAAACAGGATTTGTGGTTCTCTACAAAAGATACTATTTCTAAAAAGTACGACCATACATTTAAAGATATTTTCCAGGAAATCTACGATAATGAATATAAAGAAAAATTCGAAGAACTGGGAATTGAGTATTTCTATACATTGATTGATGATGCGGTAGCACGTGTAATCCGTTCTGATGGTGGCTTTATCTGGGCATGCAAAAACTATGATGGTGATGTAATGTCTGATATGGTGGCAACAGCTTACGGTGATCTTTCCATGATGACTTCTGTACTGGTATCACCCAGTGGTGTATATGAATATGAAGCGGCACATGGTACGGTTCAGCGTCACTATTACAAACATCTCAAAGGAGAAGAAACTTCCACAAACTCTATTGCAACTATTTTTGCATGGACGGGAGCTCTCAAAAAGAGAGGCGAGCTGGATGGCAATGCAGAACTGGTAGCTTATGCTGATAAAATGGAAAAAGCCTGCATCAAGACAGTAGAAGATGGAAAAATGACCAAGAGTCTTTCACTTATTTCCACTTGTGAGAATCCTGTGATTTTAAATAGTTTGGATTTCATTAAAGCAATTCGTGAAACATTTGAGAGCATGAATTAAAAAGTTTTTGGGTCAATTAAAAATTGCAAAATATGGTTGACAAACATATTTACTGTATGTATAATAAATCGAGTGTGAATACGAAAGCGTATGTGTTCATGGATACATGGTTTCGTCAGGAGAACAGATATGTTAGTGAATTTGACCGATGTATTTACATCTGAGGGAAAAACAAAGACTATGGAAGTTCCTATTGAGATGGATACTTTCAAAAGTTATGGAGTGGATTATTCCATTTTGGAAAAAACTCCTGTTGCCTTTACTTTTTCTTACGTGAGTGAGAATAGGGCAAAGATAAGCGGCAAAGCGGAGGTTGTGCTGGATATGCAGTGCGACAGATGCTTAAAACCTGTTTTAAGCAAGGTTGTCCTTGACTTTGAAAGAGAGGTTTCGCCCCGTACGGATGAAAACAGTCAGATTGACGAAGAAGATGATTTGGACCTGATGGAAGGGTATAGCCTGAATACGGAGATTCTGATTTACAACGAACTTTTGATGAACCAGCCGGAAAAAGTTTTGTGCAAAGAAGACTGCAAAGGAATTTGTAAAGTCTGTGGACATGACTTAAATGACGGGGAGTGCGGATGTGATACATTTGTCCCTGACCCGCGTATGGCGGTATTGCAAGATATCTTAAACGCGAATAAGGAGGTGTAACGATGTCTATTTGTCCTAAGAATAAATCTTCCAAAGGTAGAAGAGATAAGAGAAGAGCAAACTGGAAAATGAGCGCTCCTACTTTAGTAAAATGTAGCAAATGTGGTGCACTTATGATGCCTCACAGAGTATGCAAGGCTTGTGGTTCTTACAATAAAAAAGAAATCATCAGCGTTGACTAATGAGTAGCCGATAAAGCTTCCCAAATTTTGGGAAGCTTTTTTTCTAATCTATCCTATTATATAAAGGGGTATAGGGATGAAAAAAATATTGTCAGGAAGTGCACTTAAAGTTATAGCATTAATTTCCATGTTGATTGATCATGTGGGGGCTGTACTTGTGGAACGTGCAATTCTCGTTTACAGTTATGATTATTTTAAATATAAGCAGCTCTTGAATGCCGACATTATACTCAGGTCGATAGGAAGAATCGCTTTCCCGATTTATTGTTTTTTGCTTGTGGAAGGTTTTTTACATACGAAAAACATAAAGAAATATATGATAAGACTTGCTTTGTTTGCTCTTATTTCAGAGATTCCGTTTGATTTGGCAACATCCGGAAAGATAATAAACCTGAACTGCCAGAATATATTTTTTACTTTGTTAATCGGTTTGTCCGTGATAACTCTTTTAGAGTGTATGGGAAGATGTGAAGCTTTGTCAAAGATGATAAAAATATGTCTGGGTATCTTGTTGACAGGTGCGGGGGCTCTTTTGGCACAATTTCTTAATACAGATTACGGGCTGAGAGGGGTTTTACCAATTGTTGCATTATATCTGTTCCGCTTTGACAGGTTAAAACAAGTTTGTGCGGGCGCCCTTGCTTTTTCTTGGGAATTTCCGGCCCCGCTGGCTTTTTTACCGGTACTTTTCTATAATGGAAAAAGAGGAAAAGGAAATCAATATTTATTCTATATTTTTTATCCGTTGCATCTGGGTTTTCTATATTTTATTGCAGTGATGTCAGGGTTTTTTTAATAGTATTTTTTTCTTGATTTTTACATGTGTGTTTAGTATAGTTAAATAAGGTATTTAATATGGTTTTACATTCAAAGAAAAAACCATGGGAAGGGAAGCGGAATGTCAGATTTGATTTGTGTTGCAGTGGATGCCATGGGTGGTGACAATGCTCCGGTTGAAATTGTAAAAGGTGCAGTGGAAGCTGTAAACGCGGAAAAGCGGGTGAAAGTATATTTAGTTGGCCAACAGGAAGTGGTTGAGGCTGAACTGACCAAGTATACATATGATCCAAACCGGATTGAAGTGGTAAATGCAACAGAGATTATTGAGACTGCGGAGCCTCCTGTTATGGCTATCCGTAAAAAGAAGGATTCCTCACTTGTAAGAGCCTTAAATCTTGTGAAAGACGGAACCTGTGATGGTTTTGTTTCCGCAGGCAGTACCGGTGCGGTATTGGTTGGCGGCCAGGTGATTGTAGGACGTATCAAGGGTGTGGAGAGAGCACCTTTAGCACCTCTTCTCCCAACAGAAAACGGTTATTCACTCTTGATTGACTGTGGTGCAAATGTAGATGCAAGACCGTCCCATCTGGTTCAGTTTGCAAAGATGGGTTCCATCTATATGGAAAATATAATGGGTGTGAAGAACCCTAAGGTTGGAATTATTAATATTGGTGCTGAGGAAGAAAAAGGAAATGCACTTGTAAAAGAGACGTTCCCTCTTTTGAAAAACTGTCCGGAGATTAATTTCATCGGCAGTGTGGAAGCGAGAGACATTCCTACCGGTGCAGCAGATGTACTTGTTTGTGAAGCGTTTGTGGGAAATGTTGCTTTGAAAATGTTTGAAGGTACAGGCATGATGTTCCTTAGAAAGATTAAAGAGACGATGATGTCTTCTTTCAAGACGAAGATTGGTGCCTTGCTGATAAAGCCTGCGCTGAAAAATACGTTAAAAGGTTTTACAACCGAAGAACACGGAGGCGCACCGATGCTTGGTCTTACCGGACTTGTGGTGAAAAGTCATGGAAGTTCCAAGGCTATCGAAATCAGAAATTCTGTTTTGCAGTGTGTGACATTTACAGATCAGAAGATTACTGAAAAAATCAAAGAAAAAATCACATTAGAGGATTAAAGGAAGGGTCAGGATATGGAATTTGAAAAACTGAAACAGATTATTGCGGATGTACTGAATGTAGATCCCGAAGAAATCACAATGGAGACTACATTTACAGATGATTTGGGAGCAGATTCTTTGGATGTTTTCCAGATTGTAATGGGAATTGAAGAAGAGTTTGATATCGAGGTTCCACCCGAGAAAGCAGAAAAAATTTCAACCGTTGAAGAAGCAGTAGAAATGATTAAAAGTGCAATCAACTAATTGATATTTGAAACTTATGCAAAGTATTCCTAATGCTTTTAGGAATACTTTGTTTAAATTTTGCGAAAGGTGGATTTATGCTGGAAGGATATACGCTGGAAGAACTGGAAAAGAGAATTGGCTATGAATTTGAGGATAAAGTTCTTTTGAAGCAGGCAATTACCCATAGTTCATATACTAATGAACAAAAGATAAATAAACTGGGACATTATGAGCGGCTGGAATTTTTGGGAGATGCTGTTTTGGAACTGGTGTCCAGTGATTTTTTATACCATAGTTTTCCGGGAGAGACAGAAGGTAATCTGACGAAAACCCGTGCTTCGATGGTATGCGAACCCTCCCTTGCGTTCTGCGCCCGTGATTTGGAGCTTGGAAAATTTATGCTCCTTGGAAGGGGCGAGGAAAGCACCGGTGGAAGAAACAGGGATTCTATCACATCAGATGCTATGGAAGCAGTAATAGGAGCAATTTATCTGGATGGTGGAATTGAACCGGCAAAAGCATTTATCAATAAATTTATATTGTCGGATTTGGAAGATAAACAATTGTTTTTTGACAGTAAAACAACTCTTCAGGAGCTGATGCAAAGAGACCTGAAAAAAGAGTTTAAATATGTTCTGGTAGAAGAGTCAGGGCCGGAGCATGAAAAACAGTTTGTTGTGGAAGTACAAATGGAAGGAACTGTACTTGGTAAAGGGAGCGGAAGAACAAAAAAATCCGCAGAACAACATGCTGCATATGAAGCACTTTTGATTTTAAAAAACAAGAGAAAGAGTTAATTTCGGTGAACATTTATGTATTTAAAAAGTATTGAAATTTGCGGATTTAAATCTTTTGCAAATAAACTTACCTTTCAGTTTCATAATGGTATCACAGGTATTGTAGGTCCTAACGGTAGTGGTAAGAGTAATGTTGCAGATGCTGTGCGATGGGTACTTGGTGAACAACGTATTAAACAGCTTCGTGGTTCGTCCATGCAGGACGTTATTTTCTCCGGTACAGAGGCGAGAAAACCGCTTAGCTATGCTTTTGTTGCTATTACTTTGGACAATTCCGATCACCAATTGGCTATCGACTATGATGAAGTGACGATTGCCAGAAGGATTTACCGTTCCGGTGAAAGTGAATACCTGATTAATGGTGCTGTGTGCCGTTTGAAGGATGTTAATGAATTGTTTTATGATACCGGTATTGGTAAAGAAGGCTATTCCATTATCGGACAGGGACAGATTGATAAAATTCTCAGCGGTAAACCGGAGGAACGCCGTGAACTTTTTGATGAAGCGGCAGGTATTGTTAAATTTAAGAGAAGAAAAAATGCAGCACAGAAAAAACTGGAAGATGAGCAACAGAATCTGGTGCGTGTAAAAGATATTCTTTCTGAATTGGAGAAACAGGTAGGTCCTTTGGAGAAGCAGTCCGAAGTGGCTAAGATTTATCTGAAAAAGAAAGAAGAATTAAAGACATTAGATGTGAATGTCTTCCTTTTGGAGAACAATCGTTTAAAGGAGCAGCTTAAATCCGTTGAAGAGAAATATGAGATTGCAAGTAAGGATTTAAATGATACTACTGTTCAATATGAAAAAATCAAGGAAGAGTATGAGAGAATAGAAGCAGAAATCGAAAGTCTTGATGAGGCGATTGAGCAGGCGAGAACCTCCCTTACGGATACCAGTGTGCTTAGAGGGAAACTGGAAGGTGAAATCAATGTATTAAAGGAGCAGATAAACTCTGCAAAGAGCAATGATTCCCATCTCCAGAACAGACAGAAAACAGTCCGGTCACAAATTGATGAGAAAAATATTGAAAAAGACAGCATCCTTCAGGAGAAGGGTGTTATTGACGACCAGGTAAATCAGATTGTATCAACACGGGATGAAGTAAGAGAAATGTTACTTACTGTTCAAAACCGCATTGCAGAGCTTAATGATAATATTGAAGCCGGAAAGAATACTATTATCGGTGAATTGAATCAGAGGGCAACCATCAAATCGAAAATGGGCCGTTATGATACAATGATGGAGCAAATTGCCATCCGTAAAGCCGAACTGAATTCCAGATTGCTTCGTGTAAAGTCAGACGAAGCAGAACAGGCAGAAACGTTAAAGAAACTGGAAAAGGAATTTGAAGAAGTTACTGCAGTTCTCGGTACTATGAATGAGAAAACTGCGTCTATGGAAATGGAGCTCGGAAAAATCCGTGAGGGTCTTGCGGAAAAGGATAAGAAGCTCCGTATGACACAAGAATTGTATCATCAGGAAAAATCCAAACTGGAAGCTCTTTCCAATTTAACAGAACGCTATGAAGGTTATGGCGGAAGTGTTAAAAAGGTAATGGAACAGAAAGACCAGGTAAAAGGAATTATCGGCGTTGTAGCGGATATTATTAAGGTTGATAAAAAATACGAAACAGCTATTGAAACTGCTCTTGGAGGAAATATTCAGAATATCGTTACAGATGATGAAGATACTGCCAAGAAGATGATTGATTTCCTTAAAATAAATAAACTTGGAAGAGCAACCTTCCTTCCGCTTACAAGTATCAATAATCCTCAGGAATTCAAACAGCCGGAGTCTTTGGAAGAAAAAGGCGTTATCGGCATGGCGGATGAATTGGTTAATATTGAGGATAAATACAAAAATGTAGCGAAGTCTATGCTTGGACGCATTGTTGTAGTGGATAACGTGGACAATGCCGTAAAGATTGCCAGAAAATATGAGTATGGTATCCGTATGGTTACATTAGAGGGAGAACTTTTAGTACCCGGCGGTGCCATAAGTGGTGGTGCTTTCAAAAACAACAGTAATCTCCTTGGCAGACGCCGTGAGATAGAGGAATTGGAAAAGAGAGTAAAGGATCTTTTACGTACCATCGAAAATACCAATAAAGATATAGAAGATACCAAAGAACGCAGAAATAAGATGCGTATGGAATTGGAATCTTTAAAAGCAGATTTGCAGCACAAGTTTATCGAACAGAATACAGCACGCATGAATGTAACTTCCGCAAAAGAACGGATGGAGGAGACCGAGGAAGGTTTTGACTCCTTGAAGAAGGAAGAACAGGAAATTGAAAAGCAGATTCTGGAGATTATGGCAAGCAAAGAACAAATCCAGAAAGAACTTTCAGTTTCTGAGGAAGTGGAAAAAAATACAGAACTTCAGATTTTGCAGTTCCAAAAAGAGCTGGAAGAGAAACGTGGCGAGGAGACGGAAGCGGCAGCTAAGGTTTCTGAGTGGGATGTAAAAGTAGAAAAAATGCTTCAGACCCAGGGATTCCACCAGCAGAATGTGGACCGTATTGATGGTGAAATCGCCAGATTTGCATCGGAATTAGCAGAAATTGAGGAAGGACTTGCTGACAGCCGGGAGACGGTTGCATATAAAGAGCAGAATATTGTGGACCTTGAGAAGACCATTATGTTGTCTCATACTTCCCAAAACGAAGCAGAAACAAAATTAAAAAATGATATTGCCCGAAAAGAAGAACTTTCTGCGAAACAGAAAAACTTCTTTAAGTCCAGAGAGGAAATGTCTGAGCGTATGACCGGACTGGATAAGGAAGTATACCGTTTGCAGACCCAAAAGGAAAAATTGGAAGAGGCTATTGAAAATCAGATTAATTATATGTGGGATGAGTATGAGATTACTCTTTCTGATGCGGCTTCTATCCGGGATGAATCCATGACTGATTTGTCAGCTATGAAGAAGGATATCGCTTCTGTAAAAGAACAGATTAAAAAACTGGGGGATGTAAATGTTAACGCCATTGAAGATTATAAAAATCTGATGGAAAGATATACCTTCCTTAAGACCCAGCACGATGATCTTGTAGAGGCAGAAAAGACGCTGCAAGGAATCATTGAAGAACTGGACAACGCAATGAGAAAGCAGTTTAATGACAAATTCGCAGAGATTAACCGTGAATTTGACAAAGTATTTAAAGAACTGTTTGGCGGTGGTAAGGGAACACTGGAGCTAATGGAGGATGAAGATATTTTAGAGGCCGGCATCCGCATTATTGCCCAACCCCCCGGAAAGAAATTGCAGAATATGATGCAGCTCTCCGGTGGTGAAAAAGCACTTACTGCAATTTCACTGTTATTTGCAATCCAGAACCTAAAACCGTCACCTTTCTGTCTGTTGGATGAGATTGAGGCGGCACTGGATGAAAATAATGTAACCAGATTTGCAAATTACTTACATAAACTGACCAAGAATACTCAGTTTATTGTTATTACACACAGACGCGGAACCATGGAGAGAGCAGACCGTTTGTATGGTATTACCATGCAGGAAAAAGGTGTGTCTACTTTGGTAAGTGTCAACCTGATTGACAAGGATTTGACGGACTAGATTTAGGAGGATTTTCCATGAGCGAGGAAAAGAAAGGCTTTTTTTCCAGACTGAAAGCAGGATTAAGTAAGACGAGAGACAATATTGTTAAAGGAATTGACAATGTGTTTAACGGTTTCTCTGCTATTGATGATGATTTTTATGAAGAACTGGAAGAAATTCTGATTATGGGTGATATCGGTGTAAAGGCAACCAGCGAGATTATCGCCCGGTTGAAAGCCCAGGTAAAAGAAAAACATATAAAAGAGCCCTCCGAATGTAAACAACTTTTGATTGAAAGCATTAAGGAGCAGATGCAGGTGGGAGAGACTGCTTATGATTTTGAAAACAAGCAGTCAGTCATCCTTGTTATCGGTGTAAACGGCGTGGGAAAAACCACGTCAGTAGGTAAATTGGCAGGTAAATTAAAGGACCAGGGAAGAAAGGTTCTGATTGCAGCAGCGGATACCTTCCGTGCGGCAGCGGCAGAGCAGCTTACGGAATGGGCTCACAGGGCCGGTGTGGAAATTATCAGTGCCAAAGAAGGCTCTGACCCTGCAAGTGTTGTTTTTGATGCAGTAAATGCAGCGAAGGCAAGAGGTTGTGATGTGCTTCTCTGTGATACAGCAGGCAGACTTCACAACAAGAAGAACCTCATGGAAGAATTAAAGAAGATGAACCGCATTATCGACAGGGAGTTCCCGGATGCACACAGAGAAAATTTGATTGTTTTAGATGGAACTACGGGGCAGAATGCCCTTGCCCAGGCAAGAGAATTTGGTGAAGTGGCAGATCTTACCGGTATTATTTTAACGAAGATGGACGGAACGGCAAAAGGTGGTATTGCGGTTGCAATCCAGTCTGAACTTCATGTGCCGGTGAAATTTATCGGTGTAGGGGAGACCATCGAAGATTTACAAAAGTTTGATTCAGACCAGTTTGTAAATGCACTGTTTGACATAAAGGAATAGCGAGGAGTTAATAAAAACATGTTGTCGTTGGAAAAATTTGAAGAAGCTTCAGAAGTTGTAAAAAAGGTTACTTTGGAAACTAAACTGATATACAGCGATTACTTAAGTGAACAGACGGGAAACAAGGTTTATTTGAAACCGGAGAATATGCAGTTTACCGGCGCATATAAAGTTCGTGGTGCTTATTATAAAATGAGTACCCTTACCGATGAAGAGAGAAAAAAGGGTTTGATAACGGCGTCTGCCGGTAACCATGCCCAAGGAGTTGCTTATGCCGCAAAATGCTATGGAGCAAAAGCAACCATTGTAATGCCTACCGGTACACCGCTTATGAAAGTAAACCGCACGAAGAGTTACGGTGCAGATGTAGTGCTTTACGGAGATGTCTATGATGAGGCATGCGCCAAGGCACTGGAACTGGCTCAGGAGCATGGATATACATTTATTCATCCCTTTGATGATTTGACGGTGGCAACGGGGCAGGGAACCATTGCTATGGAGATTTTTAAAGAGCTTCCTTTGGTAGATTACATACTTGTACCTATCGGTGGCGGTGGTCTTGCAACAGGTGTTTCCGTTCTTGCGAAAATGTTGAATCCAAACATTAAAGTAATTGGTGTGGAACCTGCCGGTGCAAACTGTATGCAGGAATCCATTAAGGCAGGTAAAGTGGTAACGCTTCCCGGTGTAAATACCATTGCAGACGGTACTGCAGTTAAGACCCCCGGTTCCAAGTTACTCCCCTATGTAATGGAGAGTTTGGATGATATTATTACGGTAGATGACAAAGAATTGGTGGTTTCTTTCCTTGATATGGTAGAGAATCACAAGATGGTAGTGGAAAACTCCGGACTTCTTACAGTAGCTGCGCTTAAGCATTTGGATGTAAAAGGTAAGAAGATAGTATCTATTCTTAGCGGTGGTAACATGGATATTATTACTATGTCCTCCGTGGTACAACAGGGATTGATTTTCCGTGACAGAATTTTTACAGTATCTGTACAGCTTCCTGATAAACCGGGTGAACTCCACAAGATTTCCGGTATTATTGCGAAAGAAAGCGGTAATGTTATCAAACTGGAACACAACCAGTTTGTTTCCACAAACAGAAATGCAGCGGTGGAACTTCGTATCACCATGGAAGCTTTTGGAACGGAACACAAAGATAAGATTATGGAAGCGTTGGAAAAAGAAGGCTATCAGCCTAAGTTGAAAGCAACCATGATTTAATGTATAATAAGTTATATAAAATCAACAAAAGATGGGTTATCTTTGAATTTGGATAACGCTGATAAAATCCGCATATATTATATATGCGGATTTTTTTACCATTAAGAGAGGACATAAAAATGAAAAAGACATTAGGTCACAGTGTTATTAATTATGTAATCATTGCATTTGCATCCATGATTTATGGGGTGGCAATCAGCTTGTTTTTAGACCCCAATGATTTGGCCCCGGGTGGGATTTCCGGTATTGCCATTATTCTAAACCGGGTAATACCCATAGAAACAGGTACTTTATTTTTGCTTTTTAACATACCAATCCAGATTTTAGGGTTATGGAAATTTGGATTGAAATTTTTGATGTCCACGATATATTGTACGGTGTTGACTTCTGTGTTTACGAATGTCTTTTCTAATTTCCAACCTTTAACAAATGATCCTTTTTTGGCAGCTGTTGTTGGAGGAGCACTGGTTGCCACAGCTCTTGGTTTGGTATTTAAATGTGGAGCCACAACAGGAGGAACGGATATTATCATTAAATTACTCAGGCTCCGTTTTCCGCATATGAAGACGGGGGTATTATTTCTGATGACAGACTGCTTGATTATTCTCTGTTCTATATTTGTATTTAAAAATATTGATATAGCATTATATGCAGGTCTTTCTGTACTTGTTACATCCAAGGTTCTTGATTTGGTGCTTTATGGAAAAGACGGAGCAAAACTTCTTTATATTATCAGTGATGAATCCGATAAGATTACGACACGGATTTTAGAGGAACTGAACATTGGTGTGACATATGTAAAAGGGTGTGGTGCATATAGTGGCAAAGAAAAAAATGTGATTATGTGTGTCATTAAGAAACAGGTGTATCATCATGCTGAGGAAATTGTACGGCAGGAAGACCCCTTGGCATTTATGATTGTCAGTAGTGCCGGTGAAATTTATGGGGAAGGATATAAGAGTTATTTTAGTGAGAAATTATAGACGAAAAGGAGAGGATTCTACCCTAAAGAACGATAGATGCTTATTTGGCATGACAAGAAAATGCATTATGTAAACCTATTTTCGAACTTTATCTGCCCTTTGGGCCCGCAATGGGCTTTATGGGTAGATAAGGAAGCCCTTTTGGGGTATAGAATGCAACGCCTGACTGTCGCCGTCACATCCACACAAATCCCAATTATGTGAAACAGTTATTTATTATAAATAAAACACTAGGGTGTCAAGAAAAAATACTTGACACCTTATTTTTTTTCGTGTATGATGCTAGAGGTGATAACAGTATGGAAAAGATTTTTGAACAGGGATTGCTGTATGATTTCTATGGCGAACTGCTAACAGACCACCAAAAGAAAATCTATGAAGACGCTGTTTACAATGATATGTCTCTTAGTGAAATTGCAGAAGAGGCGGGGATCAGCAGGCAGGGTGTCCATGATTTGATTAAAAGGTGCGATAAAATATTGCAGGAATATGAAGAAAAATTACATTTGTTGGAACGTTTTCAGGAGACAAAGAGAATTGCAGGCGAGATTAATCGTTTGTCTGCAGAAATGGGAACAGAAACAACAAAGGACAATCTATATGCAGAAAAATTGCAAGAAATTCAAGCGTTATCACAGCGATTGATAGAGGAGTTATAACAAATGGCATTTGAAAGTTTAACGGACAAATTGCAGAACGTATTTAAAAATTTAAGAAGCAAGGGCCGTTTAACCGAAGAGGATGTCAAGGCAGCCTTAAGAGAAGTTAAGATGGCACTGTTAGAGGCCGATGTAAACTTCAAGGTTGTTAAGCAATTTGTCAAAGCCGTGGAAGAGAGAGCCGTCGGTTCGGATGTTATGAACGGACTGAATCCCGGACAGATGGTAATCAAGATTGTTAACGAGGAAATGGTTTCCCTGATGGGAAGTGAAACCACAGAGGTCCGGTTCCAGCCCGGTAAATCCATCACAGTTATTATGATGGCAGGTCTGCAGGGGGCAGGTAAAACAACAGCCACTGCAAAATTAGCAGGCAAATTTAAAACAAAAGGTAAAAAGTCTTTGCTCGTAGCCTGTGACGTTTATCGTCCTGCAGCGGTAGAGCAGCTGAAAATAAACGGAGAAAAACAGGAAGTAGACGTTTTCTCCATGGGAACAGGCCATAAACCTGTTGATATTGCAAAGGCGGCTATGGAGCACGCCAAAAAGAATGGTCACAATGTAGTTATCATAGATACTGCCGGACGTCTTCATATTGATGAGGATATGATGGCGGAACTTCAGGAAATCAAATCTGAAATTGAAGTTCATCAGACACTGCTTGTAGTGGATGCCATGACCGGTCAGGATGCAGTAAATGTGGCAAAGGAATTTGATGAAAAGGTTGGCATCGACGGTGTTATCCTCTCTAAGATGGATGGCGATACCCGTGGTGGTGCGGCACTTTCTGTCAAAGCCGTTACAGGAAAACCTATTCTCTATGTGGGAATGGGCGAAAAACTTTCCGATATGGAGCAGTTCTATCCCGATAGAATGGCAAGCCGTATCCTTGGAATGGGGGATGTGCTTTCTTTCATTGATAAGGTGGCAGAAGCCAATATTGAAATGGATGCCCAGAAGGAAAAAGAAATGGCTTCCCGCATGAAGAAAGGTAAATTCGATTTTGAAGATTACCTGGAAAGCATGAAGCAGATGAAAAAAATGGGAGGCTTAGGTTCTTTGCTTGGCATGATGCCCGGCATGGGAGCAAAAGCGGGTGACTTGGAATCCATGGTGGACGAAAAGAAAATGGCACATATGGAGGCTATTGTTCTTTCCATGACACCGGAAGAACGCAGAAACCCGAAGTTATTAAATCCTCGCAGAAAACACCGTATTGCAAAAGGTGCAGGTGTTGATATTGCGGTGGTAAACCGCTTTATCAAGCAGTTTGAACAGAGCCAGAAGATGATGAAGCAGCTTAGTGGCAGTATGGGAAAACGGGGCAGAGGAATGTTTGGTGGTATGGGAGGCGGAAGATTTCCTTTCTAAGTGAAGGCACATGTGCTAATTCACAGGAAACTCGGATTGCTTATCATAGATAAAAGTAAATTATTTAAATTACACGTTGGAGGTAAAAAGAAATGGCAGTTAAAATCAGATTAAGAAGAATGGGACAGAAGAAAGCTCCTTTTTATAGAATCGTAGTAGCAGATTCTCGTTCCCCCAGAGATGGCAGATGCATCGAGGAGATCGGTACTTACGATCCCAGCACAGAGCCTTGCACAGTTAAAGTAAACGAAGAACTGGCTAAAAAATGGCTTGCAAACGGTGCTCAGCCTACAGAAATCGTTGGCAAACTTTTCAAACAGGCTGGTATCGAGAAATAAGATACCCCAAAATGTAGCTCGTAGTGAGAAATGGTTAACGGTTTTGGAGGTGGATTATGAAGGAATTAGTTGAAGTTATTGCAAAAGCCCTTGTTGATAATCCGGATGAGGTTATTGTAACAGAAAAGGCAGAAGGTAAAAATGTCACTGTTGAACTTCATGTTGCTCCTGCTGATATGGGTAAAGTAATCGGCAAACAGGGAAGAATTGCGAAAGCAATCCGTTCCGTTGTAAAAGCAGCATCATCCAAAGACAATAAGAGAGTGGATGTAGAAATCATCTAAGAGAAACGGGGACACTTTTCGAAGTGTCCCTTTTTGTAAATCTCGCTCTGCAATGAAGAAAGGGAACTTATGGAACAATTATTACAAGTTGGGGCAATTACATCTACACATGGGGTGCGTGGTGAAGTAAAGGTATTTCCGACTACAGACGATCCCAAACGTTTTAGACGGCTGAAAGATGTGATTTTGGATACAGGAAAAGAACAAATCCCCATGGAAATTGAAGGAGTAAAATTTTTCAAACAATTTGTAATTTTAAAATTCAAAGGATTTGACAACATAAATGATATTGAGAGATTTAAAGGTAAGAATCTCTTTGTGACGAGAGAAAATGCAGTAAGACTGCGCAGAGATGAATATTTTATTGCTGATTTGGAAGGTATTACTGTCTATTTAGAAGACGGAACAGAATTTGGTACTTTAACCGAGGTTATCCAGACCGGTGCCAATGATGTTTATACTATAGCAATGAAGGATGGCAGAGAGGTTTTGATTCCGGCAATTAAAGAATGTATCCTTTCTGTTGACGTTGAAGAAGGAAAAATGATGATTCATCTTATGGATGGATTGCTTGACTGATAGAGGAATGAATATGAAATTTCATGTTTTGACACTTTTTCCTGAAATGGTGATGCAAGGACTTCATACCAGCATTTTGGGAAGGGCTGCGGAAAACGGACAGATTACCATGGATGCCGTGAATATCCGTGATTTTACCACAAATAAACACAATAGAGTAGATGACTACACCTATGGTGGCGGTGCCGGAATGCTTATACAGGCACAGCCTGTTTATGATGCATGGAAAAGTATCGTTGGGGATTACAAGGCTGAGAATAAAAAAATCCGAACGGTATATATGACGCCCCAAGGAATGCCTTTTACCCAGACTATGGCAGAAGAACTTGCCAAGGAAGAGGAGTTGGTTTTCCTTTGCGGACATTATGAGGGTATTGATGAGAGAGTTTTAGAGGAAATCGTTACAGACTATGTTTCCATTGGGGATTATGTCCTTACAGGCGGAGAATTACCTGCTATGGTTATGATTGATGCCATTGCCAGACTGGTTCCCGGTGTATTAAACAATGAAGTGTCCGCTGAGACAGAGAGTTTTCATGGAAACCTGTTAGAATATCCGCAATATTCCAGGCCGGTTTCCTGGATGGGAAAAGAAGTACCTCCTGTTCTGTTGTCCGGTGACCATAAAAAAATAAATGCCTGGCGACTGGAGGAGTCTGTAAAAAGGACGAAAGAAAGACGTCCCGATTTATACAAATTATATGAACGAGATCAGTCTTGTATCAATCAACTGATGAAAAATAAATTGCATCATATTGATATGATTGAGCTTCTTAGAAGGGGACAGGGACAGATTTTGTATTTCGAAAAAGATGGATGCCTTCTCCGTGATAAGGTAAGCGGTTGTTTTATGATGACTGCGTCGGATTCTGCTTCTGCAGAAAAGATATTAAACCTTTGCATAGATGAAATATGGTCCTTATCAAAAAATAACGATAATTTTCTGTTCATTTCCCATCAGGATTTTATTAATCCTATTGTAGGAGAAATGCTTGGAATGGAAAGCTTTTTTGACTGTTATCAGACTGTATATACCAGGAAGGAGATGCTTCCGGTGCCAAAGGTAACCGTTACAGACGGTGATATGGAAAATGCGGTAACAGTTAAGCTGCTTACCATGGAACATTTTGATATTGTATGTGAAAACTACAAAATGGCCGGAGAAGAATATATAAAAAATAGAATAACCCATGGAGCAATGTATGGAGCCTTTGCAGGAGAAATCTTAACAGGTTTTTGCGGCATCCATATGGAAGGTGCCGGCGGACTGCTTGAAGTTTTGCCAAAGTACCGCAGAATGGGCATAGGAACTTTCCTGGAAACCGCTCTTATTAATCTGCAATTAGAAAAAGGATTCATTCCATATTTTCAGGTCGGAAGTGAAAACGAAGCATCTTCATCCATGCAGAGAGCTCTTGGACTTTATTTTTCCAAAGAAAAGGTGTGGTGGTTGGAAAAAAGCCAAAAAAATGGGAAATAATTCTTGCATTTTTATTAATGATATGTTAAAGTATTAGCGTTGCGAAAAACGAGATGGTCCTCTGTTACGAAGTGTATTAAGAACATCCAGGAAAAAGGAGATAAAAAAATGAACGACATTATCAAAAGCATTGAAGCTGAACAGCTGAAAGAAACCGTTGCAGAGTTTAACGTTGGTGATACTGTAAAAGTACACAGCAAAATCAAAGAAGGTAACCGCGAAAGAATCCAGGTATTCGAAGGCGTAGTACTGAAAAGACAGGGTGGAAGCAACAGAGAAACTTTCACAGTTAGAAAGAACTCTAACGGTGTAGGTGTTGAAAAAACATGGCCCCTTCATTCTCCCAACGTAGAGAAGATTGAAGTTGTAAGACGTGGTAAAGTAAGACGTGCAAAACTGAACTACTTAAGAGACCGCGTAGGTAAAAAGGCTAAAGTTAAAGAGCTTGTTAAATAATTGCAATCAATGACTTTTTAAAGGACAATTCATAGGAATTGTCCTTTTCTCTTTTTATAAAGTATGGTATACTCAGTATGAAAAAAGCCCGAGAAGGAAGACAAAATGCCAAGAAGACAAAAGGGACTTAGTTTTTATCACAAAAGAAAGAAAATAAAGTTATCTACGATACGGGAAATTTTTAGTTGGTTGTTTGGTATTCTCGTATCTGTTTTTATTGCTTTTGTTTTTGTCTATTTTATTGGCATGACAACCCGTGTAATCGGAGTTTCCATGGAACCTACCATCTACAATGGAGAAAAAGTTTATATTAACCGTATGGCTTATATGCTGGCATCTCCTAAGAATGGAGATGTAGTAGTATTTCTGCCAAACGGAAATGAAAATTTTCATTACTATGTGAAAAGAGTTGTGGCGGTTCCCGGGGATACAGTCCAGATTATTAATGGACGATTGTATGTCAACGGTGTTATAGAAGACAATACCAGGATTGAGTTTGATAAGATGGCGGACGCAGGTATTGCTGAAAATCCAATCGTTTTAAAAATGAATGAATACTTTGTTCTGGGGGACAACCGGAATGACAGTGAAGATAGCAGGGCTGCCAATATCGGTCCGATTATGAAAAAAGATATATTGGGCAAAGCATGGTTTCACTCAGGCGGAAATGTGAACGGAATGGGTTTTGTTAAATAATAGAAAGAGGAATAGTATGAATTATCAATGGTATCCCGGTCATATGACCAAAGCAAAACGTATGATGCAGGAAGATATTAAGTTAATCGATTTGGTGATAGAACTGGTGGATGCGAGAGCACCTCTATCCAGCAGAAATCCGGATATTGATGAACTTGCAAAAAATAAATCCAGAATGATTTTGTTGAATAAATCAGATTTGGCAGATGCCAGACTTAATAGCAAATGGGCGGAATATTTTAAAAATCAAGGATTTCATGTGTTGGAAATCAATGCCCGGAGCGGTGCCGGTATGAAGTCTATTTCTGCCATGGTCCAGGAAGCTTGTAAGGAGAAGATAGAAAGGGACAGAAAAAGAGGTATTGTTAATCGTCCTGTAAGAGCCATGGTTGTGGGAATTCCGAATGTGGGAAAATCCACCTTTATCAATTCCTTTGCAGGTAAGGCTTGCACCAAAACCGGAAACAAACCGGGAGTGACTAAGGGTAAGCAATGGATCCGTTTAAATAAAGCATTGGAGCTTCTGGATACCCCCGGTATTTTGTGGCCTAAATTTGAAGACCAAAAGGTGGGTATGCGTCTTGCTTTTTTGGGTTCCATTAACGATGATATCATTATCCGGTCCGAACTTGCATTGCAATTAATTGATTTCCTGAATGAAGATTATCCGGATGCCATCAAAGACAGATATGGAGTGGAATCTTGCGAAAAAGCCATTGATACCTTAATGGAGATTGCGAAGGCAAGAATGTGTTTTGCAAAAGGAGATGAACCGGATTATGATAAGGCGTCCGGTATTCTGATTGATGATTTCAGAAGCGGCAGACTTGGTAGAATAACATTGGAGAGGTGTGAGGAGTAATGAATAAATATTTAAAAGAAATTCTGAGCACCAGTATGTATCTTTTAATCGTATTGGTTTCAACTTATGTGATTGTAAATTTTGTAGGACAAAGAACTATTGTAAACGGCGCATCCATGGAACCTACTTTATATGGTACGGATAAGGACGAGCCGGATAAAGTTGGTGACAATCTGATTGTGGATAAAATCACTTACCGGTTTAATGATCCGCAAAGGTTTGATATTATTGTATTTCCCTTCCGATATAGTGATGAATTATATATAAAAAGAATCATTGGTATGCCGGGTGAAACCGTGCAGATTGATGAGGATGGTATCATATATATAAATGGTGAAGTGTTGCGTGAAGGATACGGAAAGGAAATTATTTCGGATCCGGGCAGGGCAATTGAACCGATTGAGCTTGGAATGGATGAATATTTTGTTTTGGGGGATAACCGGAACAGAAGTGCTGACAGCAGAACGGAAGTTGTAGGTAATATAAAACGCGAAAACATTATAGGCCGTGCATGGATGCGGATTTGGCCCTTAAACAGATTCGGCATATTAAAACATCAATAATGGTTATATTGACAAAGGGACAGATTATGGAGCAAAAGATAAGTGATATTAAAGGGATTTTTCAGGCAGCGGATATAAATATGCTGCCTGAACTTATAAAGAGATATGATTCGGATGAGAGAAACAGTGTAAAGAGTCTTATTGTTTCTGCGGAAAAGAAGATTATTGCATATGAAAAAGAAGTAGAACGAACAAAAGAAATGCAGAGATTTGAGAGAGAATATTCTGCATATTCTTATATTTGTGGTATCGATGAGGTGGGAAGAGGACCACTTGCAGGACCGGTTGTGGCAGGTGCGGTTATTTTGCCTAAAAATTGTGACATTCTCTATATTAATGATTCTAAACAATTATCCGAAAAGAAAAGAGAAGAGTTATACGATATTATTATGGAAAGGGCGGTAGCTACAGGGCTTGGTTTTGCTTCCCCGGAGAGAATTGACGAAATAAATATTTTACAGGCAACCTATGAAGCCATGAGGGAAGCAATCGGAAAATTAAATCCGGCACCGGATTTGCTCTTAAATGATGCGGTTAATATTCCGGGTGTAGATATAAAACAGATTCCGATTATTAAAGGTGACGCAAAAAGTATTTCCATTGCAGCGGCAAGTATTATTGCTAAAGTGACGAGAGATAGAATGATGGTTCAATATGCTGAGGTTTTTCCGGAATATGACTTTACAGGGAACAAAGGCTACGGAAGTGCATCTCATATTGAGGCAATAAAAAAATATGGTCCCACGCCCATTCATCGCAGAAGCTTTATTAAGAATTTTGTGGAAGGATAAAGGTATGAAACTTTCTGAGTTTTTTCGGAATGCAACAGCCTCCCGAACAGATGAAAACGGTGAGAGCGTTGTAATCAATCAGAAAAATTTGAATACTTTAAAGTTGAGCAGGCAGATAAGAGCACTTGTGCCCGGACAGACCTTATATGGGGAAGTTATTTCCAGAAAAGGCGGTGAAGTGCAGATAAGACTGGCTGATGATATGGTGCTGTCTGCAAGGTTAGAGCGGGACATGGCCATTGATATCGGTAAAATTATGACTTTTGAAGTGAGAAATAACGGAAAAGCTCTTACACTTAGCCCACTCTTTGCCAATACTGCCACAGATGCAAACGTATTTAAAGCACTTGATATGGCAAGTTTACCTGTAAATGAAACTACGGTTGAAATGACGCAGAACATGATGGAACAGGGGCTGTCTATTGATAAAAACAATATTCAAAACATATATAAGGATGTAACAACACATATGGATGCAGAGGTCAGGGATATTATACAGCTGCATCAGTTAAAAATAGAAGTGACACAGGAAAACTTGGAGCAATTAAAGAACTATCAGTCCATGCAGCATCAGTTAACCGGTGCCATGAATCAAATTACAAATGAATTAGCAGGTCAAATGGAGCAGATGCTTCTTTCGGACAATCCCGGGGAAGCGTTGAAACTTCTTTCAAAATGGAATGCAGTTTTTTATGGGGAGAATAACAGTAGTATAACAAGTGATGTGATACAAAATGCTGACTTGGTAGGAAATTCTCCTCATATGCAGGAAAATCCCAATATAGTAGAAAACCAAAATGTAAGTACAAATCAGAATATTGAAACAGCGATAAATATAGGAGTTAACCCAAATATAACAGAAAATCCCGATTTAGAGCTGCTGCAGGGATTGCGTGACAGTTTGCTCATTCTGGATCCGGAAGGGAAAAATACCAAAATCCTGAATTTAATCAAAACTTTGGATGCAGGTACCGTGACAATATCAGATGTCAGGGAAGTATTGGGAGAAAAAGAATTTGAAGTTCTTTTAAAGAATCCGTTAAAGACAAACTGGCTTTTAGAACCGGAACAATTTCAGGATAAAAGGGAAATTGAAAAGGTGTATCAGCGGATTAACAGACATCTGGGCGAATTACAGGGAGCACTTTCCAATGCCACCGGTATGGAATCGGGAAATGTCTTGAAGGCTGTGACAAATATGCAGAATAATCTGGATTTTATAAATCAGCTTAATCAAACCTTTACGTATATGCAGATTCCTCTTCAAATGGGAGGAAAGGAAGCCCATGGTGAATTGTATGTGTATACAAATAAGCGGAATCTTGCAAGTAATGATGGGAATGTAAGTGCTTTTTTACATCTGGATATGGAACATTTAGGTCCGGTAGATGTTTATGTCGCTATGAAAAATCAAAAAGTCAGCACAAAATTTTATCTTAAGAATGACGAGATGATTGATTTTATCCAAGAACATATACACATATTAAATGAGCGTCTTGCAAGAAGAGGTTATGATATGAATTGTGAGATGCTTATTAGAGAACAGGAAGAGGATAAGAGTGTTTTAGAGCGCATGACAGAAGGCGAAAGAAACGTATCAGTTCTTTCACAGTACTCTTTTGATGTCCGTGCCTAATAAAAAAGGACATTTTCCATTTTGCTGAATGGTAGAGAAAGGTAAAAAGATGGAAGAGAAGAAAGACAAAATTAAGCAGGCCATTGCTTTGGAATATAATCCTAATGAAGATGCTCCCAGGGTGATTGCATCCGGAAGAGGTGTTTTGGCAGAAAAGATTATAGAGAAGGCAAAAGAATCGGATGTCCCTATTCATCGGGATGATAAGCTGGCAGATACATTGTCCAAACTGGAAATTGGGGATATGATACCTCCGGAATTATATGAGGTGGTGGCGGAAATACTGATTTTCGTGGATTCAATGGATAAGATTAAGGGGAAAGTACGGGGAAATAAATGAACACCAGGCAGATAGGTGCAGAAAAAGAAGAATTGGTTGCAAATTATTTGTTGCAGCACGGTATGGAAATTGTAGAGCGGAATTTCCGGAACCGATGGGGGGAAATTGATATTATCGGCAGGCACCAAGGATATCTTGTGTTTGTAGAGGTGAAATACAGGAGAAGTAACCGTCAGGGCAATCCTGCGGAGGCGGTTGATTTTAGGAAGCAAAGACAGATATGTAAGGTTGCGGATTACTATCGTATGATACATGGGCTTGGAGAACAGACCATGGTCAGATATGATGTAGTTGCTGTCATGCAAGAAGAGATAACATGGATTAAGAATGCCTTTTATCATATAGGCAGATAGATGGAGGGAAGTAGATGGATAAACCTTTGTATATAAAAAGAACAAATTCAGACGGCTGTAATCGGCCGTCTGTTGTGTTAGAGGAAACATTCGGCGTTCCTTTTTTTCAGTTTTCCAAATGGCGGACTATGGAAGGCTTCAAACATATCTTTACCACGAGACTGGGCGGTGTAAGCGAGGGAAAGTTTGCAACGATGAATTTGAGCTTTACCCGTGGTGATTTGGAGGGAAACGTATACGAAAATTATAGACGTGTAGCCCGTGTTATGGAATGTGATATGGAGGATATTGTCTGTTCCCACCAGACCCACACTACGAATATAAGAAAAGTAACATTCGAGGACCGGGGAAAAGGAATTACGAAAGAAAGAGACTATGAAGATGTAGACGGGCTGGTGACGAATGAAAAGGGGATATGTCTGGCATTATTTTTTGCAGATTGCGTTCCGGTCTATTTTGTGGACCCGGCAAAAAAGGTAATTGGACTTGCACATTCCGGTTGGAGAGGCACGGTTGGCAAAATAAGTGAGAAGATGGTCCGGATTATGGAAGCAGAATATGGTTGCAGCCTGTCTGATATTCAAGTGGCAATCGGTCCGTCTATTTGTCAGGCCTGTTATGAGGTGAGTGAAGATGTTGCAGATTCATTTTTGGAAGCTTTTAACCAGTGTGATTGTGACGGGATTTTGATAAAAGGAAAAGCACAAGGGAAATACCAATTGAATCTTTGGAAGGCAATAGAAAGAACCTTACGGGAATGCGGTGTTTCGGAAGAAAACATAACAGTGACAGATGTATGTACCTGTTGTAACCCGGAACTTTTATTTTCCCATAGGGCGAGTTGCGGGGAAAGAGGGAATTTGGGGGCTTTTTTACGCTTGATTTAAGAAAATATTAAAGAAATCCTTGTTGGTATTTAAAATTTATATGGTGTAATACTATAGAACGGATGAGAAAGGTGCAAACAAATGGCAAATATACTTGTATGTGATGACGATAGAGAGATTGTTGAAGCGATAGAAATTTATTTGAAAAATGAAGGATATCAGATTTTTAAAGCTTATGATGGTGTTGAGGCGATAGAAATCATCAAACAGGAGGAGATACATCTTTTAATCATTGATGTAATGATGCCCAGATTGGATGGTATTCATGCAACTTTAAAAATCAGAGAATATAGTAGTGTTCCGATTATTATTTTATCTGCTAAATCAGAGGATACAGATAAAATTTTAGGTCTGAATATTGGTGCGGATGATTATGTGACAAAACCTTTTAATCCGCTTGAACTTGTGGCCAGAGTGAAATCAAATTTAAGGAGATACACAACCCTTGGAAGCGCCAGACAAGAGAATGTTTCCATATTTACAGCAGGTGGACTTTGTATTAATGACGACACAAAAGAAGTGAGTGTAGACGGCGAATCTGTAAAACTGACACCGATTGAATATAATATTTTGTTATTGCTTGTTAAAAATCAGGGAAAAGTATTTTCCATCGACCAGATTTATGAAAGTATATGGAACGAAGATGCCATAGGAGCGGATAATACTGTTGCGGTACATATCCGGCATATCAGGGAAAAAATAGAAATTAATCCCAAAGAACCCAGATATCTGAAAGTGGTATGGGGCGTGGGATATAAGGTCGATAAACAAGAGTAAGATGCATTTTAGGAGAAAATATGGGTAACAAAAAGACATTGCATGGGAGTATAAAATGGTTTTTCCTGACGCTTCAGCTTCTGGCTGTTTGGGTAGGAGCAATATCTGTAGTGAATATTTTGAGTAATATGTTTGTGGTAGATAAAACGGATGTTCATTACAATACATATTGTTTTGATCTTTTTGAACAGACAGATTGTTTTGAAGAGACAAGTGTTTTTTCACGCATGTTCCGGAATCATATGGATGAGATTGTGACTAATGTTGTAATCAGCAGCCAGATTGGGGAAAATGGTGATTATGACGGGAATTATCTCATTGACATAAAAGCTTATGCAGAAAGAAAAGAAGCCACTTCGGACGAAACAGAAAAAATAGCATATAGGTTGGCTGATTTGCTGAAATGGCATAATCATGGCATGTATTTCAAAGGAAAAACCTATGCGGCTACAGATGAATTCATAAAAGATTTTACGGATGCTGCGGATAATATAGATTCTTTTGAAGTGTCTGTGTTGGATGAAATTTTTCTTCCGATAGACGGGATATCTCTGGAAGAGCGTGCAAGTGATTATGCGGAGTATTCACAGATGGTATCCTATCTGGAACAGAGTGTCCATGATCTGGGATATAATATTTCTTTCTATAATGCCAGAAAACATAAATTTGAAGAAGACAAAACCAATCTCCGCTATTGTTTTATTCTGACAAACGGAGAAGAGTTAAAGATATATAGTAATACTACGGTAAACGAAACAAATGTAGATGAATATTTCCGGAATTTAGGTGCATATGTGATTTATGACCCGGAAAATGTTGTTTTTGATACAAATATGTCAAATATAACCGCAAACTATATGCAGAATGAATTGAATGCTCATGGTTATGTTTTCGACAAGGCATCTCATGTATATATTGGAATTGATACAGAATACAAGATAGATGATATATATGCAAAAGCAAATGCCCGTTATGACACGTCACAGAAACTTTGGTATCATATTGGAGCGGGAATCATAGCATTTGTGGTATGGCTTGTGATTTTTGCATACTTAAGTGTTATGGCAGGCAGGAAACGGCAAAAGGATGGCAGTCTGGTAATCCAGAATTTTTGGATGGATTATATACCAATTGAATTGTATACAACTATTTTTGCAGGGGTTTGTGTAATTGCCTTTATTGGAAGTTGGATTGTTGTAGAAGAGACCGAATTGTTGTTTTTTGAGAAAGATGGTTCTGCTTTAAGGACAGGTTTGGTTGCGGTGGTCCTGTTCATCAGTGTTTGGTTCAATGCCTTCTGGTATAGTGTTATGAGACGGTTTAAAGCACATATTGTCCTTCGTACCAGTTTGACGGGAATGCTCTTTAAATCCGCTTGGAAACTGATAAAAAAAGCATGTCGTAAATTCAAAAAATTCATGATGGGTGTTTATGATAATGCAGGTATTATTACCGGTATTATTGTGCCTATGCTTGTGGTATATATGATAAATTTGCTTGGCGGGTTTATAAGTGCGTATTATTTTACAAGAAGCATCTCATTTGGTTTTATTCCATTGTTGATTGTATTGATTGTGAATGCTTTATTCTTGTATATGGTTGCGAAAGCGGATTTGTGCCGGAAAACTATAGTCAAGGGCATTGTCCGTATCAGAGACGGCGAGATGGATTATCAGCTTGACACGTCGGAGATGCATGGAGAAAACCGTAAACTGGCAGAAGCAGTAAACAGTATAGGAAACGGAATAAAGAAGGCTGTTGAAACCAGTATGAAGGACGAGCGATTAAAAGCAGACCTGATTACAAATGTTTCCCATGATATAAAGACGCCGCTTACATCCATCATAAATTATGTGGATCTGCTAAAACGGGAAAAGATAGAAACTGAGCCTGTAAAAGGCTATATAGAGGTGTTGGATGCAAAGTCACAACGTTTGAAGCAACTTACGGATGATTTGGTGGAGGCTTCAAAGATATCTTCCGGAAATATTGTGTTAAATATTGGAAGAATCCGATTGAAAGAACTTCTGATGCAGGCCGTGGGAGAGTTTTCAGAAAAATTTGAGCAAAAGAATTTGTCTGTTATTGAAAACTATACGGAAGAAAATGTATATATAAATGCTGATTCGGCCCGTATGTGGAGAGTAATCGAAAATTTATTTAACAACAGCTATAAATATTCTTTGGAAAATACCAGAATTTATATTGAGTTGATAAAGGTTTCGGAAAATAATAAAAATAGAATTCTTCTCTCTATTAAAAACATATCAAAAAATCCTTTGTGTATAACACCGGATGAATTGATGGAACGTTTTATACGTGGGGATGATTCCCGGACAACGGAAGGAAGCGGACTTGGTCTTTCAATTGCAAAAAACTTAGTTGAATTGCAAGGCGGAAAGATGAACATAATGTTGGATGGAGATTTATTTAAGATTGTTTTGTCCTTTGATGAAGCGGAAGAATTGGTTTTGCAAAATAATGAATAAATAAAAAAACTGCGATAGGATTAAAAATCCTTTCGCAGTTTTTAGTTTATTAACTTAAAGATCTAATTCAAAGGGTTTACGCTCGTTGTAAGAGTCCAAAATGCTATGAATCTTTTCGGTGGTAGCCATGGTGTTGGCAAGAGAAACGTCATGATTCATAAAGTCAATGATGGATGCCATGAATTTACTCATATCTGCTTCCACAAAATAAGGTTTGTTGTGAATCTCAGGTGGAAGATAAGTGAGATTTGTAGTAATTACTTTATCAAAATAACATTTTTCATAAGCTTCATCAAAGGCTTTTAATCCACTGGTAAAAAGACCGAAGGTACAACAGATATATACCCGCCTTGCATTCATGGATTTTAACTGTTTTGCAGTATCTAACATGCTTTCGCCGGAGGAAATCATATCATCGATGATAATGACATCCTTTCCTTCAATGTTGTCACCTAAAAATTCATGGGCAACAATGGGATTTTTTCCGTTTACGATGGTGGAGTAGTCACGTCGTTTATAGAACATACCGGTATCGACTCCAAGAACGGTTGCAAAATAAATCGCACGGTCAAGAGCACCTTCATCCGGACTGATAACGATTAAATGATCTTTGTCTACAATTAAATCCTCCTCAGCATTTAACAGGGCCCGCAGGAACTGATAAGGGGGAGTGAAATTATCAAAACCATTTAAAGGAGTAGCGTTTTGTACTCTGGGGTCATGTGCATCAAAGGTGACAAAATTGGTAACACCCATGTCACGGAGCTCGGTCAGTGCAAATGCACAGTCTAATGATTCACGGCCGCTTCTTTTATGTTGTCTTCCCTCGTAGAGGAAGGGCATAATAACATTAATACGATGGGCTTTTCCTTCACATGCAGCAATAACACGTTTTAAATCCTGGTAATGGTCATCGGGAGACATGTGATTGGTATATCCGTTCATGTTGTAAGTAATGCTATGATTACACACATCTGTAATAATAAAAACATCCTTTCCACGTACGGATTCGTGAAAAACCGCTTTGGCTTCACCGGATCCGAAACGGGGACATTCCACGTCAGCCAGATAGTTACTTTCTTTGTATCCGTGGAAGGCGGGATCATTTTTTACTCTGTCATTTTTAATGCTTTTTCTAAAATTAACAAGATAGTCGTTTACTTTACGACCTATTTTTTCTGCAGAAGGCAATGCAACGATTTTTAAAGGGGCAACCGGCATTGCATTTTCCAGTTCTCGTAAATTAGGCATGTTATCCTCCGTAAAATTTCGCGTAATATATACATTATTTTATAACATTATGATAGTGACACGTCAAGGAAATTCTAGTACAATGGAAGAGGTTTGATGTGTATGAATCTTTGATTTGAAATATCAAAATGACATTCTTCAACGCGCTTTCGCTCCGCAAAAAACGTAGCGGATATGTGTATTTTGAGTTTCAGATCCAAAAAAGTTCATACCCATAAAGGAGAAAGTCAATGAAAAGTATGCATGTGATTAAAAGAGTTGTTCCGGGAAGTATTGCGGAAGAAATGGAAATAGAGGCAGGAGATATATTGCTTGCCATTAATGATACGGAAATTGAGGATATTTTTGATTATCAGTTTCTGGTGCAGGATGAATATATAGA
>JAZNGC010000086.1:0-17132 GCA_045589155.1 Lachnospiraceae bacterium | reverse complement strand
AATAGTAGGATTGGAGGCACTGACGCGGCCTTGCGAGGTTACGGTGGTTTCGGATTCTAAATATGTAACGGATGCTTTTAATCAGGACTGGATTGGTGGTTGGTTGAAAAACAACTGGAAAAACAGTGCCAAAAAGCCGGTAAAAAACGTGGAACTTTGGAAACGTCTGTTAAAGGCTGCTGAGCCACATAACATGACCTTCTGTTGGATAAAGGGTCATGATGGACATCCGGAAAATGAAAGATGTGATACATTGGCTACAACAGCGGCAGATGGGGATATATTGCTTGACGATGACGGTGGTGCATTGTTATAATTTAGTAAGTGATCGGAGGTTTTTTTGTATGACAGCAGTAATTAATTCCTTATTATCTTATTTATTATTAGTTTTGGTAATTGCGTCACTTGCAGGTGTGGCAATTTTCCTTGGAATTTTCTTGAATAAGTTGAAAGATAAGAAAAATGAACAGCAAGCTCTGGCAGAGCCTGTTGATGTGGAGGAATAAAATGAAGCCTGATGCAAGATTTAAATATCTGCTTTGGGATGTGGACGGGACCCTTTTGGATTTTGAATATTCCATGAGGGTTTCTCTTTATAAAAGTCTGAAAAAGATAGGTGTTGAAGCCACGGAGGAACTAATTGACCGATACAGTCAAATAAACGATGGGTGGTGGAAACGTTTAGAAAGAGGAGAAGTCACTAAGCAACAGCTTTTACCCGGCAGATTTATTGATTTATTTGCGGAATACGGTATAGAATGTAAGGATTTATCTGCTTATCTGGCAGATTTCCAGAATAATTTGGGACAGGAATACAGGCTGATGGAAAATGCTTTGGAAGTCTGTGCAAGTTTAAAGGAGCAGGGTTATCATCAGTTTGTTGTGACAAATGGTGTGACAAGGACCCAGGAAGATAAATTAAAATTATCCGGATTGGCAGAACTGATGGAGGAACTGTTTATCTCAGAGCAAATAGGTACACCGAAGCCACACAAAGAATTCTTTGAAGTTTGTTTTGAGAGGATTTCACAGAGGTATCCTGAGTTTGACAAAACCAAAGTAATTATTATCGGTGATTCACTTAGTAGTGATATTCTTGGCGGCATAAATGCAGGTATTTCAACCTGTTATTTCAATCCGAAGAATGAAGATACAAAAGGAATGGAAGTTACATATCAAATCAGAGCATTAGAGGAAATTTTCGGGGTGGTATAATGGCAAAAAGTCCAAATCAGAAATTGAAATTATTGTATATCATTGAGATGCTGGAGAGAGAGACAGATGAAGAACATATGCTTTCTACTCAGGATATTATTCAAAGATTGGAAGCCAATGGTATTAATGCAGAACGTAAGACCATTTATGATGACATGAATCAATTGAGTGATTATGGGTATGATATTATTCAGGTTAAGTCCCGTGTAAATGGCGGTTATTATCTGGGAAGCAGGGAGTTTGAACTGGCAGAGTTGAAGCTTTTAGTTGATGCGGTCCAGTTTTCCCGTTTTATCACTAAGAAAAAGTCCAGGGAACTAATACAAAAGTTAGAAAAACTCACCAGTAAACATGAAGCTTCCCAGTTGCAGCGTCAGGTATATGTAAGTGAAAGTGCCAAGGCAGAAAATGAGAGTATTTTTTACAATATCGACAGCATTCATAAGGGTATTTATGACAATGTAAAAATCAGTTTTACTTATCTGGAATGGAGTGTCAGCAAACAATTAGTCCCTAAGAAAAAGGGAGAGAAATATGTAGTCAGCCCATGGGCTCTTCTTTGGCAGGATGAAAATTATTATTTGCTGGGATATGATGAGATTGCGGGTAAAATGAAGCATTACCGTGTTGACAAAATAGGAAAGGTAACCTTAACGAATGAAAAAAGGGAAGGACGGGAGATTTACGACAAAATGAATCTTGCCACCTTTGTAAATCAGACCTTTGGTATGTATGGAGGCGAAATTGCAAGTGTCACCTTAAGATTTCCGGAAAAATTAATCGGTGTGGTGTTAGACCGTTTTGGAAAAAATATCATAGTAAATAAAAAAGATGATGGTTATTTTACCATAAGAGTAGATGCGGCTATCAGCGGTCAATTTTTTGGTTGGCTTACAGGTATCGGAAAAGATGTGAAGATTATCAGTCCGGACTATGTAAAAACACAATATGAAGATTGGTTAAAAGAAATCCTGGCTCAGTTTAACTGAGTCAGGATTTTTGTTTTTGTTGGTAAAACTGTGGCTGATTTTTAAGCAAGTGTTTCCCAAAGTTCGTAAAGTTCTTCCAGACGAGAGGAAATTTTGGATTGCTCGGCGGCAACTTCTTGGAGTTTAACGCTGTTTGTTGCAATTTCAGGAAGAGACATTTTATCTTCCAGTTCTTTTTGCTTTGTCTCGAGAACTGCAATTTCATCTTCACATTTTTTTAAGTCATTTTCCCGTTTCCGGAGCTTTGCCTGTTCTTCTTTTTGGGATTTCCAATCTGCTTTAGTTTCTGAAACGATTGTTTTTTCTAACGGTTTTTCCGTTTTGACTTGCAAAAGAGCAGTTTCCACAGCTTCTTTCTTTTCCAGATAGTAGTCATAATTTCCGATATAATTGAGGAGCTGCTGATTGGTTAAATCAAGAATGCGGGTGGCTGTTTTATTGATGAAATATCTGTCATGGGAAACATATAAAACGGTTCCTTCATAGTTATTCAGTGCAGTTTCCAGTATTTCTTTGGATTGGATGTCCAAATGGTTGGTAGGCTCATCCAAAATAAGGAAGTTTGCATTGCCAAGCATAAGTTTTGCGAGACTGACACGTCCTTTTTCGCCGCCGGAAAGTTCACTGATCCGTTTGAAAACATCGTCCCCTGTAAAAAGAAAAGCCGCTAACACATTTCTGATTTCGGTATTTGTCATATCGGGATATTCATCGGAAACTTCTTCGAAAAGGGTTTTCTCATTGTGAAGGACATGGTGGTCCTGATCATAGTAACCGATTTCTACGTTTGTTCCCAGCCGGATAGTGCCGGCTGAGGCAGGAATAATATCATTAATGATTTTTAAAATAGTGGATTTGCCGGTTCCATTGTCCCCGATAATGGCAACATGTTCTCCTTTTTTGATTTGAAAGGATAGGTTATGGAATAGTTCCAGGTTTTCAAAGGATTTTGCAAGTCCGGTAACCTCCATAACATCGTTTCCGCTTTGACGGCGTGGGGTCAAGGTTAAACGCATGTCCGTACGTATTTCTGTAGGCTTGTCAATTACTTCAATTTTTTCAAGCATTTTCTCCCGGCTTTCGGCACGTTTAATGGATTTCTCACGGTTGAAAGAGCGGAGTTTCTCAATGACCTCTTCCTGATGCTTGATTTCTCTTTGCTGATTTACATAGGCATTCCATGCGGCAATACGGAGTTGTTCCTTTTTTACGGCATAGTCAGAGTAGTTTCCGCTAAAAGAGGTTGCTTTGGTTTGGTCTATTTCTATTATTTTACGGGCTATTTTGTCCAGAAAGAAACGATCGTGGGACACAATGAGGACGGCGCCTTTATAATTGAGAAGATAGGTTTCCAGCCAGGTAATGGAGTTCATGTCCAAATGGTTGGTAGGCTCATCTAAAATGATCAAATCCGGCTTTAAAAGAAGAAGCTTACCAAGAGCAACCCTGGTTCGTTGTCCGCCGGAGAGGGTGGATATTGGTCTTGTGAAATCTTCCTCTGTAAAACCAAGTCCCTTTAGGACACCGGTAACTTCACTCTGATATGCATAGCCGTCATTGATTTCAAAGCGGTGGGTCATATCCACATATTGTTTCATCATTTGTTCCAGTTCCATACCGGTGATATGTTTCATATCCTGCTCTAAAGTGCGGATGTTTTTTTCCAGTTCAATCAGTTCTTTTTTGACAGATAACAGTTCGTCGTAAATGCTGAGAGAACTATCGATGCCGGCATTTTGGGGCAAGTATCCCATGGTTTTTCCTTTTGACAGTATGACTTGTCCGTCATCCGGAGATAATTCACCTACAATTATCCTGAGAAGAGTGGTCTTGCCGGCACCGTTTATACCTACAATTGCAGCTTTTTCGTTATCTTCAATATGGAAACTGACATTTTGTAATACAGGAACTTCTATAAAAGATTTTGAAATATTATAACAAGAAAGTATCATTGGAGTACTCCCATAAAATTATTTTGTTTTGACATTAAATAATAGTTTAGCGTGGAGATTTTATTGTGTCAATTCATTGACATTATTTTAACAGTCTTATATAATGATTTATATAAACGAGTTGGTCGTTTGTTTGTATCGGAGGGATAAAAATGGAAAAAGAGATTTCCCAGGCAGTCATCGGACGTCTGCCTAGGTATTTTAGATATTTGGGAGAACTTAGAGATGAAGGGGTAGAGAGAATTTCTTCACAGGAATTAAGTGAGCTCATGAAGGTAACCGCCTCTCAAATCCGTCAGGATTTTAATAACTTTGGAGGATTTGGACAGCAGGGCTATGGTTATAATGTAGAGTTCTTATACAAAGAAATCGGAAAAATCCTTGGTCTTGATAAAACACATAATTTAATAATTATCGGTGCGGGAAATTTAGGCCAGGCACTGGGAAATTATATGAACTTCGAAAAAAGAGGATTTATTTTAAAAGGTATGTTTGATAAAAATCCGGATTTGATTGGTAAAGAGGTACGTGGTATACCGGTACAACCAATGGAAGATATTGAGAAGTTTATCCTGGAAAACAACATTGATATTGCAGTGTTAACCATTCCGAAAACCGGTGCTGTTAATGTGGCAGAGATTTTAGGAAACAATGGTATAAAAGCAATTTGGAACTTTGCTCATGTAGATTTGAATGTTCCTGAAGGGGTTCAAGTGGAAAACGTTCATCTTTCTGATAGTTTGATGAAGCTTTCCTATAATTTGGAACGTTACGATAGGGAAAAAACCAAGTAGAAGTTTCGTGGGAGACAGGGTATGGCAAAGAAGGAAGATGAATATAGGGTAGCACTGGAAGGTAAAAAAATCCCCATTTTAACCTTAGATAATAAATGGCATCAATTATTTACCCAGGTGAATTGTCCGAGCAAAATTGATTCCTTGTCCAAACAACTCAATGAACTTTTGAAAAGACAAGGTAAAATCACAACCGAGACAAAAGAAATTCATAAAATCAAAAAACGTCTTATGGATGAAATTGTGATTCTGGCAGAGCAAATCGGCGAAAACGGAAATCCTTCTTTAGAAAAGAAGATGGATGAAAAGAAAAGGCTTATCGGCGAATGTAATGAAAAGATGGATTCCTATAAAGACGAAATGTTGGATCTTCCACGGGAGATTGACCGTATCAATTATGAATTGATGATGATTACTATGGAATCCTGTTATGAAAAGATACAGGAAAGCACGCGGGAAATAGAAGAGATAAGTGAATGGGTATCTGCAATCAGAGTTGAGTTAAAGGAGCGTTTGGTTCACAAACAGGAGTTGGAAATCCTGAATCATGAATTGTATTCTTATATGCATGATATTTTCGGTGCGGATGTAATTGAATTGTTTGATTTAAAATATAACCCGGATGAAAACAGACCGCATCCGTCCAAAACAGATAAATAGCATGGAAAGATTAAAAAGAGTTGCTTATGACGGGCAACTCTTTCTTGTTTCAGAGTGTATTTCGTGATAAAATATAATAGATTTTTTATGCAAAGAGGTAGTAATTCATGAAATACTTGGTAACATCCGAGGAAATGAAAAAATATGATACCTATACGATAAATGAAATCGGCATTTCCGGAGAAGTTTTGATGGAACGGGCTGCTTTATTCGCAGTAGAGCTGATTGTGGATTATTGTAAAAAGCAAAAGAAAGAAATCTCCGGTGTGAAGGTTCTTGTTGTCTGTGGACAGGGGAATAATGGCGGTGACGGATTGGCAGTTGCGAGACTTTTATTGGACCAAGATTGTAAAACAGATATATATATTATTGGTAATGGGAAAAATGTAAGCGCGGAGGCCGGCAGGCAACTTAATATTTTGCAAAAATACGGAATTGTGCCATGCTCTGTTTTTCCTGATAAAGAATATGATGTTATAGTAGATGCCTTATTTGGAATTGGTCTTAACAGGGAGGTGTCCGGAGAATATGCGGATGCTATTGATAAGATTAATGAGATGGATGCATGGAAACTTTCATTAGACGTTCCTTCCGGCATAGATTCCAACAGTGGAAAAATATGGGGAAGGGCTGTAAAAGCGGATGTAACAGCGACCTTTGCTTTTGCCAAACGTGGATTATATTTATATCCCGGTGCAGAGTATGCGGGAGAAATAAAAACAGGTGAAATTGGCATTAATAAGTTGGCATTTGCCGGGCAAGAACCGGAGATGTTTTGTTTTGACGAAAGACCTTTCGATATATTATCGAAAAGAAATCCGTCCGGTAACAAGGGGACATTCGGTAAGATATTAGTTTTAGCCGGAAGCTCCGGGATGGCCGGTGCGGCTATTCTTTGTTCAAAGGCAGCTTTTCGTTCGGGTGCCGGGATGGTAAAAGTGGTTACTCCTTTGGAAAATCAATTGTTGTTACAAAAAACCATACCGGAAGCTATGTTTTTAGGATATGATGCTGCTATAGATAAAGAGGTGGATTTAGGAACTTCCTGGTGGAAAGAATTTGAAACATCTTACAAGTGGGCGGATTGCGTTTTAGCAGGTCCGGGTATCGGAAAATCAAAGAATAGTAAAATGCTACTGGACCGTCTTTTGTCTATGAACATAAAGGAAGTAAAACCACTGGTTTTAGATGCGGATGCATTGAATTTGATTGCAGAAAACAAAGATTTGCAAAAGAAATTGTCAGAAAGGGACGCTGCCGAAAAAGGAATAGTGGTTATGACACCTCACGTGGCGGAACTTGCAAGGCTTTTAGATTGCAAGGTTTCTGACATTAAAGATGACTTTGTGAAAGCAGCAAGGACTGCTGCCGCAAAATACAATTGTATTATGGTTTGCAAAGATGCAAGGACACTCGTCTGTGAGAAAGAAGGTCCGCTCTTTTTGAATGTTTACGGAAACAGCGGAATGGCTACGGCAGGAAGCGGTGATGTTCTCTCCGGTATTATTGCTACTCTTTACGGAATGGAAAATGAAGGAATGAGGCCGGCGATACTGGGAGTGCATTTACACAGTAAAGCAGGAGATTATGTTGCATCACAAAAAAGTGAGGCATCTGTAATGGCATCTGATATTATAGATGCATTACCCGTTTTGCAGAAAGGTAATTAAAAATGAAAGAAAGTTTATTCCGCTATGGTCGCGGATATATAGAAGTGAATTTAGCACACATTTTGTCCAATGCAGAAAGCATTAAGGAACACATTGGCAAAGATACAAGAATAGTAGCGGTCATTAAAACCGACGGATATGGACACGGAAGTATTGCGCTTGCGAAAAAACTGGAAGACAAAGATTTTATGTATGGCTTTGCAGTTGCCACGGAAGAAGAGGCTATGGAGCTGGTCCATGCCGGCATAAAGAAACCTATTATGATTCTGGGGTATACGTTTCCCTATGCCTATGAAGAAATGGCCGAATATGGAATAGAACCTGCTGTTTTTCGGGAAGATATGTTAGAAGAAATGGGAAAAGCAGCCCAAAAGAGAGGTAAGACAATGCGTCTTCATGTAAAGGTAGACACCGGAATGGGACGGATTGGTATTACTCCGGATGATAAGGGAATTGCTTTCGTGAAAAAGGTTGTGGAAACGGAAGGCGTGGAACTGGCCGGCGTGTTTACCCATTTTGCAAGAGCAGATGAAGCAGATAAAACTTCGGCTAAAGAACAATTATTATTGTTTAATAGATTTATAGAAAAATTGCATGAAATAGGAATACAGAATATTTTGTGCCATTGTTCTAACAGTGCGGCAATTATGGAAATGCCGGAAAGTCATATGGATTTGGTTCGGTCCGGTATAATTTTATACGGTCTAAAACCTTCAGAGGAAGTAAATATGAATGTACTTTCCTTAAAACCGGCACTTTCCTTTTACAGTTCCATTGTTTTCATAAAAGATATGGAACCGGGATGTCCTATTAGTTATGGAGGAACCTTTGTAACAAAAGAGAATATGAGAGTTGCAACCATTCCCATTGGATATGGTGATGGATATCCCAGAAGTCTTTCGAATGTAGGATATGTACTGATAAAAGGAAAGAAAGCTCCTATTTTAGGTAAGGTTTGTATGGATCAGATGATGGTCGATGTGACACATATTCCTGACGCAATAGAAGGAGATAAAGTCACCTTGATCGGTAGGGATGGTGACATGGAAATCACAGCCGATGACCTTGGTGAGTTATCCGGCAGATTTAATTACGAGCTGATTTGTGACCTTGGCAAGCGCATTCCAAGAGTTTATACGGAGTGAAAGCAAACAGAGGGGCAAATCCCCGGATAAAATTTGAATACCTTCAGATAAACTGGCAATAATAATACCAGATTTATGTAGAAGGGATGTATAACATGAAACGAGGAGATGTCTATTATGCAGATTTAAGACCTGTGGTTGGGTCGGAACAAGGCGGAATCCGTCCGGTACTTATTGTTCAGAATGATGTAGGAAATAAACATAGTCCCACAGTAATTTGCGCTGCAATTACATCTAAGATGAACAAGGCAAAACTGCCCACACATATTGAATTATCTGCACTCCGTTACGACATGGATAAAGATTCGGTAATATTATTGGAACAGCTCAGAACTATAGATAAGAAACGTTTAAAAGATAAGGTATGTCATTTGGATAATGAGATAATGGAACGGGTAAACCGGGCACTCATGATTAGTCTGGAGCTGGATACATAAAAAGCAGTTTCCTTGACGGATAAATCTGAAAATGATATATTAGATTAGTTAAAGAAATATAATAAAACAAAGGAGAAGTATTATGGACGAAGTTGGCCCCACTGCCAGTATGATTCTTGTTGTTTGCCTACTGGTGACCGATGTTCTTTTTTACGGACTGGGAGAAGCACTGAGAGGTGTAAACAACAGGGAAATTGAGAGAAAGGCAGAGGAAAACGGTGACAAAAGGTCCCGCAGATTGTTAAAGATTTTAGATCAACCTGCTATTTTTATTAATACGTTGCAAATGACAGTCACCATGTTTAATTTTCTCGTAGGTGTAGTTTTTGCAGAAAAAATTTATATTCTTGCCGGTGTATTTTTCGGAATTCTTACCTTTGGCATTTTGATGCCAAAAAAATTGGCGGCAAGAAAACCGGATAAATGGGCTTATATTACTATTGTTCCGGTGTATTACATAATGATGCTTTTGTGGCCTTTTACCTGGTTGGTTTCTAAATTTGTCAAAGTGGTTTTATGGATATTCGGTGTGAGAAAAGAAGTTGAAACCGACGATGTGACAGAAGAAGAAATTCTTGATATGGTAAATGAAGGACAGGAGCAGGGTGTGCTTCAGGCAAGCGAAGCAGAAATGATTAATAATATTATTGAATTGGACGAAAAAGAAGCCCAGGATATTATGACCCACAGAAATAATATTATAGCCATTGACGGTGAAATGTTATTATCCGAGGCACTCCAGTTTATGTTGGATTCCAACAATAGCCGATATCCGGTTTATGAAGAGAATATCGATCATATTATCGGTATCATTCATTTGAAGGATGCCATGCGGTTACAGACCAAAGAAGGTTTTGTGGACAAGCCTATCTGTGAAATGACCGACGCAATCAGAGAGGCAAAGTTTATCCCGTCTACCAGAAATATCAATGAATTATTTAAACAGATGCAATCAGAGAAAATCCAAATGGTAATTGTTGTGGATGAGTATGGGCAGACAGACGGTCTGATTGCAATGGAAGATATTTTGGAAGAAATTGTAGGAAACATCATGAATGAATATGACGAGGATGTAGAATATATCGAGGAAAAGAGCGAAGACGAGTACTTGATTGAAGGTAAAACACCTCTGGAAGATTTAGAGGAAATATTAGATGTTTCTTTTGAAGATGAGGAATTTGAAACCGTAAATGGATTTCTGATTTCAAAATTAGAGCGTATTCCCACTGTAGATGATGAAAACTTTGCGGTGGATTATGAAGGATACAATTTTAAAATATTAAAAGTAGAAAACAAAATGATTCAAAGCGTTCTTGTAACGAGAATTCCCGAAGAAAATGTAGAAGACTCGCAGACAGAAACGGAAGAATAGAAAAAGAAAAGAGGAAAACAAAATGTCAGGACATTCAAAATTTGCAAACATCAAACATAAAAAAGAGAAAAACGATGCGGCAAAAGGTAAAATTTTTACCATTATCGGTAGAGAAATTGCGGTAGCTGTTAAAGAAGGTGGTCCGGATCCTGCAAATAACTATAAACTTGCAACAGTTATTGCAAAAGCAAAGGCAAATAATATGCCAAACGATACCATTGAGCGTGGTATTAAGAAGGCGGCCGGAGATGTTGGAAACGTAAACTATGAATATGTAACCTATGAAGGCTATGGTCCTAACGGTATTGCTATTATTGTAGATGCCCTTACCGATAATAAGAACCGTACAGCTGCAAATGTAAGAAGTGCTTTTACAAAAGGACAGGGTAGTATCGGAACTCCCGGTTGTGTCTCTTTTATGTTTGATAAACGGGGACAGATTATTGTTGATAAAGAAGAATACGAAACAGATGCAGACGAGTTTATGATGCTTGCATTAGATGCAGGTGCGGAGGACTTTGCAGAAGAAGAGGATAGTTATGAAATTCTTACAGATCCTGATTCTTTTGAAGAAGTTCGTGCTGCATTGGAAAAAGAGGGTGTTCCTATGGCTAGTGCTGAGGTTACGATGATTCCTCAAAATTATGTGACACTTACCGATGAAACTGCAATTAAAAATTTGCAGAAAACCTTAGATTTACTTGATGATGACGATGATGTACAGAATGTATATCATAACTGGGATGAATAATATTTTTTAATATATAAGGAGTAGGGACTATGAAAAAAGAGACAATTTGTATTCAGTCCGGTTGGCAGCCTAAAAAGGGTGAGCCCAGAGTATTGCCCATTTACCAGAGTACAACCTTCAAATATGAGACATCCGAACAGATGGGAAAACTCTTTGATTTGGAGGAAAGCGGATATTTTTATACCCGTTTGCAAAATCCCACAAACGATTTTGTAGCACAAAAAATTTGTGAACTGGAGGGCGGTGTGGCTGCTATGCTTACATCTTCCGGACAGGCTGCAAATTATTATGCGGTATTTAATATTTGTGAGACCGGCGGTCATGTGATTATGTCATCCACTGTTTATGGCGGAACATTCAATCTCCTTACCGTAACCATGAAAAAAATGGGAATTGAGTGTACTGTAGTTGACCCGGATATGTCTTACGAAGAACTTTGTGGGGCATTTAAGGAGAATACAAAATGTGTTCTTGCAGAAACCATTGCCAATCCGGCACTTGTGGTTCTGGACATCGAAAAATTTGCAAAGGCTGCACATGAACATGGTGTGCCTCTTATTGTAGACAATACTTTTGCAACACCTATTAATTGTAATCCTTTTGAGTGGGGAGCTGATATTGTAACCCATTCCACAACAAAATATATGGATGGTCATGCGATGGCAGTAGGTGGTGCAATCGTAGATTCCGGTAATTTTGACTGGACTAAATATCCGGATAAATTCCCCGGACTTTGCTATCCGGACGATTCTTATCACGGCGTAACTTATACAGAAAAGTTTGGCAAAGGGGCGTATATCACAAAAGCAACCGTTCAATTAATGAGAGATTTGGGTTCTATCCAGTCTCCTCAGAATGCATTTCTTTTAAATGTTGGTTTGGAAACCTTACCTTTACGTATGGAAAGACATTGTGCAAATGCACTGGCAGTAGCAAAGTTTTTAGAGGCGCATGATAAAGTGGCCTGGGTAAATTATCCCGGACTGGAAAGTAATAAATACCATGCTTTGGCTGAAAAATATATGCCGAAAGGAACTTGTGGTGTTATCTCCTTTGGTCTGAAAGGCGGAAGAAGTGCGGCAAGTGACATGATGGATAAATTGAAATTGGCTGCAATTGTGACACACGTTGCAGACGCAAGAACCTGTGTCCTTCATCCGGCAAGCCATACTCACAGACAGATGACGGATGAACAGCTTGTGGAAGCAGGTGTTGCACCGGATTTGATTCGTTTTTCCGTAGGTATTGAACATATTGATGATATTATTGCAGATTTGGAGCAGGCTCTTGAATTTGTAAAATAATCGGGAGGAAAATTATGGACAGACTTGCAATTGTAGTGCCTTGCTACAATGAAGAAGAGGTCTTAAAGATGGCATCACAGGCACTTCGGGAAGTTTTAAGTGACCTTATCCAAAAAGAGAAGATTGCGGATGACAGTTTTATTCTTTTTGTCAATGATGGCAGTAAAGACCGTACCTGGGAATTAATAGAGGAAGAACATGCAGCACATCCTGTTATGGTAAAGGGTGTAAAACTTGCAGGCAATGTAGGACACCAGTTTGCATTGACAGCAGGTCTTATCACCGCAAAAGATATGTGCGATGTAACGGTATCTATTGATGCGGATTTACAGGATGACGTGGCTGTAATTGAACAAATGATTGATAAGTTTCATGCAGGAAATGATATTGTATATGGTGTCAGAAGTGAACGTAAAACAGACACCTTTTTCAAGCGTTTCACCGCGCAGAGCTTTTATAAGGTACAAGCTGTTATGGGAGTTAAAACTGTTTACAACCATGCAGATTTCAGACTGATGTCAAAACGTGCTTTAGAACATTTTGCCCAGTATAAAGAGAATAATTTGTATCTTAGAGGCGTAATGCCCCTTATTGGTTATCAGACAGATAATGTTTATTATGAACGAAAAGAGAGAGCTGCGGGAGAAAGTAAATATCCCTTAAAGAAAATGCTTGCTCTTGCTTTTGACGGCATCACATCCTTCAGTATTAAACCCATCAGTCTGATTACGGGACTTGGGGCTGTTATTGTGATAGGTTGTGTTTTTGCAGCAATTTATGCATTGGTTTCTTATTTCACGGATAATGTTGTTCAGGGATGGACATCACTTATTTTATCTATTTGGTTCCTTGGAGGTGTACAGCTTCTGTCAATTGGTCTGGTGGGACAGTACATCGGAAAGATTTATGTAGAGGTTAAACATCGTCCCAGATACAATATTGAGAAGGTCCTTGAGGACTAAAGAGGAGTCACGGTATGACTTGGAAAAAAAACTGGTTTAGTAGTATTTTATGGTTTTGTCAAATAATTGTTGCTGCCTTGGTTTTGGTTGTGGTAAGTGACAATGTTCTAAATCAATACAAGATAGCAGATGTTTTCCAAATTTCTCCTGTCTATAATCATCTGATTTGGCAGGGTATTATTTGTGTGATGTTTTTGTTAATTACTTTACTTGTTTTTTTCATAATCCGGTTAATAGTCGAAAAAACGAAAAACATTCGCGTGCATAATTCGGTCAAAATAGCTGCTGAAATTCTATTATTTGCAGGACTGTTATTAGGCGGAGGAGTATGCCGTTTTGCAGCATTTCCGAATCCGGTTGAAACAAATCCATTTTTTGAAATATCGGCAGTAAACACCTCATTTTCGTCCGTGCCGATTTTCCATTGGGGATATTATTTATATCTCCGTTTATTGCGTTGTTTATTTTTAGTGGTTGGCGATCACTTGATTGCGGGAATTGTATTACAGATTGTATTGCAATTTTTGGCTGTTATATTAGTTTATTTTGCAATCAGAAGAATTGCCGGAGTTATACCTGCAATTTTTACCATGGGATTTTGTTTGCTAGCTCCTGTATTTATAAAATCAGGACTTGCATATGGTCCCGAAAATTTATATTTCTTTTTCTTTGGTATATTGTTATTAATTTTTTCTTCCGTTTTAAAGGTGATAAAACAAACAGAAACAATAAAATGGCATCACTATTTGGGCGGATTTTTCCTTGGAATTTGCATTTCTTATATGATTTATCTGGATGCAATAGGAATTATTCTTCCGGTGGCATGCATTTCTTTGTTTAGAATCTATAGACAAGATAAAATAAAAAATGTATTTCTTTTGTTTATCATTATTCTGTTAAGCGTTGCAGTTGGTCTTTTAGGTATCTGGTCTTATGACGCCTTAAGAGCAGGCACACCGTTGATATCACAGATTCATTATTGGATGATGTCATATATACCGGAAATGGAAGGAAACACTTTACAACTGTATAGCCCCATTTTATCAAAACTTAATGACAATCTTTATGTCAGTTCCATTCTTTTTGTGGGAATTATTTGGGGAGTATATGGTTTTTGGGTAAAAAAAGAAGATGAAAATCAAAGGTTGTGGGTTTTGATGACAATTTTTTCGATTTCACTTTCTTATTTGTGTCGCGGAGCCTTGTATTTTGACCGTAGTTTCTTTGCATTGTTTGTAATAATTGTTCTTGCAGGAACCGGTTTGAAAAATGTTCTTTATATCAACAAAAATGAAAAAAATCATGCAGAACTTATTGCGGTTGAAATTCCTGTAGAGAATTTCAACTCTGACGAAACAACGGTAGGAATTACAACATCCGAAGAAATAAGTTGTGAAGAAGAGCTTCCTGAAGAAGCTTCTGTGGAAGTGATTTCCGAAGAGATTATTCCTGAAGAAGTGCCTTTTGAAGAATTTAATCCGGTGAAAGAAATTAAATTCATAGAAAATCCATTGCCTTTGCCGAAGAAGCATGTTAAGAAGACTATGGATTATGGATATGAGTTTCCGGAGGAGCAATTGTATTTTGACATTGAAATCTCAGAGGATGATGATTTTGATTTCTAGCTTATGCATGAAATGAATTAAAATGTAAATTCTAAAAGAGAACTGAAAGAATCAGTTCTCTTTTTTTGTGGTGGCGACAAGGCGAGCGCCATCCCACATGCTAACATAGAACGAGAAAGGAAATAAAAATATGGGATTTGATGAAGAAAAGAAAGAGGAATCAAACGAAAGGCTGGAAAAAGAAGAACATAATGATAAACGGATTGAAGAAAATGGTCAGCTGACATTAGATCAAAATAAGGAAAATCAGGAAATTCATCTTCTTACAATTATCGGTGAAATAGAGGGACATGATAATTTGGGGAGTAATTCGAAAACCACAAAATACGAACATGTACTTCCACAGTTGGCAGCAATTGAAGACAGCAAGGATATAAAAGGGGTATTGGTTTTAATAAATACAATGGGTGGCGATGTAGAGGCAGGTCTTGCCATTGCGGAAATGATAGCCTCTTTATCGAAACCAACAGTTTCTCTTGTGCTTGGGGGGAGTCATTCGATTGGATTGCCGATTGCAGTCAGTACGGATTATTCGTTTGTGGTTCCAACAGGAACCATGGTAATCCATCCGGTGAGAATGAACGGAATGGTAATCGGTGTGGCACAAACATTTGATTATTTTAAGCAGATTCAGGACCGGATTGTTGGGTTTGTGTGCAATCATTGCAAGATAAAAAAAGAGAGATTTGAAGAGTTGATGATGGAAACCGGTTTTCTTACAAAGGATGTTGGAAGTATTTTAGTAGGAGAGATGGCCGTGAAGGAAGGAATTATTGATGAAGTTGGTGGAATTAGCGATGCTTTGGCCAAATTACATGCAATGATTGGTTAAGTTTACGACAGTAAAAAGGATGACAAGAAACAATAAAGATGTTATAATTAGTGGTAATTGTTTAACAAAAGAACGATATGAACAGAGGTAAGAAGTATGGCATCAAAAACCGGGAAGAAGAAAACAACAACCCGTAGTAAAACACGTCAAACTTCCAAGAAAGGAAGTCAGAAAAAGCGGGTTTATAGTGCACAGGAAAGCGCTATTTTTCATGAGGTCGGTCTGATTGTACTGTTTGCATTGGTTGTATTTTTGTTTTTGTGTAATTTTGGCATTATCGGTACGGTTGGTAACAGCATTAGTGCAGTTATGTTTGGATTGTTTGGGTTTACGGCATATATCATGCCGGTGGCATTGTTTATTGCTGCAGCGTTTTGGTATGCAAATCAGGGAAGTCCAACGGCGGCAATTAAGATTACAGCAGGCGTGATTATCTTTATTATGTGTGGTGTAGTATCGGAATATTTAAGCGGTAATGTTACCACTTTAGATGTTTATAATGCAAAAGAAATATATGTATTTTCCAGTGAAAACACATGTGGCGGTGGTCTTTTTGCAGGTAGCGTAGCCTATATGCTTTATCATTTCCTGGATATGATCGGGGCAATATTGGTTGTTATTGTATTGTGTATTATCAGTATTGTTCTTTTGACAGAACGGTCTTTTGTAAACGGCGTTAAAAAAAGCGGAAAACGTATGATGGAAATTTCAAAGGAAGAATCCGAGCGTCGTAGGGAATATGCACAGGAACGGAGAATCAAGCAGGAAGAAATCCGTGAGCAGCGTATGGAAGAGCGAAGACTCAGACAAGAGGAGAAAGAAACCGAAAAAATTCTCCGTATGGATAAAAAAGTTTCCGGCGTTACCATTGACACCTCTCTGACAAAAACAGAGGAACCCAAGATTAGGGATGATATTCATGAGATTACGTTAAATGATGATTCGGATATGAAAATCAATAATGTCCGAATCCGTCAGAATGGTCAGGAAAATCTAATACCTGTTCAGGACGAAATACATGAGGTGAGTTGGCATAATGAAGATGCGGCTTATTCCCAGACTTATGAGGAGCCGGAACCGGAAGAACCCATGAGACCGGAAGAGCCGGTGGTTCGTGCACCCAGAAGAGAACGTCCGGTGGCAAAGGCACCAAAAGCCACAGAGAGCACAACCGGAATGGAACAGCAGATGAATGCGGATATTCAAAACGCCGAAAAACGCGTTCCGCAAAAATACATATTCCCTCCTTTATCCAGATTAAAAAAAGGTGTGGGTAAGGCCGGTGATTCCAGTTATGAATTAAAAGAAACGGCTATGCGTCTCCAACAGACGTTAAATACATTTGGTGTTAAAGTATCCATTACGGATATTAGTCAGGGACCCGCAGTTACCCGGTATGAGCTGCAACCTGAGGTTGGTGTAAA
>JAZNGC010000085.1:0-77942 GCA_045589155.1 Lachnospiraceae bacterium | reverse complement strand
TGTCTTTGTGAGACAAATCAGTTCTTCAATATCCTGATTCCAATCTCTGTGATATACAATAATCCTTCCATCTTCTGCAACACTGACTTTTTCCACATAAGAACCACTGATGTCACAATCAATGAAGTTCAGGATTTCTGTGGAAGTCTGGGTATCCACATCATAATCATACAAGGCGGTATCACTCTTTACCAGAAAATCTTTTTCCATTCCCGGAACAATATCCCCCATCACACTATTAGGAAGGCCTTTCAGTTCCGGTCCCAATGCTTTGGTTTTTGCATCAATCTTCTGCAAAACCATGCCGGCACTTCCATGGGTGGAAATATATACTTCTCCGTCCTTGGAAACACCCATTCCATTGATCCAGGATGCAGTAGGAATTTCACAAAGCAAATTGCCGGTTGCATCAAACACCCAAACATTCTGTTCGCCGCAGCTTACATAGATATTTCCGTCCTTATCTACTTTCATCTGCTGGATATATGGTGTATAACCCATCTCCTCTGCGTTCATCAGGGAGGTAATATCCTTTCTGAACACTTCGCTACCGTCTACTGCATATTTTACCAACTCAGATACCGCATTCTCATAATCATATGTGGTATAAGTACCCCCCATACCGTCCTCTACTTCAATGGATTCATATTTACGGACTGCCATATACAAATTTTTATCTGTGTCAAAACATGCCTGCATAAAATCCTGTCCGTCCGAAACACTTACATTCAGTTTCTCCGGTTGTGGATTTTCCGCATTTACAACTATTTTATAAAAATCCTGACTGCTTTCTCCGGTTTCTGCATCCCAATTATACATATTGTAATATAATTCATTACCCTCTAATTGAATTATATTTATATAACCGTTTTCCGATGTGGGCATAGAAATATATTCCGGAACATAAACAAATTCAGGCCCTTCTGTTTTCTCCTTGCTTCCACAGGCTGTCAAACCAAGCAGCATAACAACCATGAGAAACCATGCGCAAATTTTTCTTTTCATTTTCTTTTTCATCCTCCTCAAATAATACATGTTGTTGTATTAACAACTTTATTATACTACTACTACTTGTATTGTCATCTTAAGTTTTTCTGAATATATCTTAAGAAAAAAAGAAATGCCGACTCTTTTCGACATTTCTTCTTTTGCACTAATTCAAGAAGGCCTCTACAATCACGCCTTCCGCTTCTTCTTCAGTTAATCCCATGGTGCGCAGCTTCATAAGCTGATCATTATTGATTCTTCCAATGGCTGCCTCATGGATAATAGCCGCATCCAAATGATTGGCATCTATCTCAGGAATGGAAACAACTCTTGCATGGTCCATGATAATGGAATCACACTGGATATGTGCGTGACATCCTGCATTTCCAATTGCTCTGGGATGGAAATGCTGCATAGATTCATCTTTGGCTACGGAACGGGATATAATCTGCGCACTGCTGTCATCACCATTCAAAACCACATCCACATCCGAAATAGCGCTCTGCTTATCGTGGGTCATCAGTTTTTCTGTCACGAAAAGTTTTGCCCCTGCCCCAAGCACAATTTCCGTTTGACGTTTTGTGGAATCTACGCCTTCAATCTGCGTAGTTTCCAAAGTAAACACAGAATTCTCTTCCATGTAAATCTTTGTCACAGGATTCAGGATTTTTGCACCGGTTCCTTCCCCTTCGCCATAGTGCTTTTCTTCATACTTCACTATAGCACCGGGAGCAACATGGAAGCTGTGGATACCATTATGTCTGGTATCATTACAGCCGGAGTTATGGATGCCACAGCCGGCAATAATATGCACATCTGCACCGGACTCAATATAAAAGTCATTATAAACCTCATCCGTTAAGCCTGACGCAGAAACTACCACAGGAATGTGCACCTTCTCCCCTTTTGCATTGCCACTGATATACACATCGATACCCTGTTTTTCTTCTTTTTTCTTAATCTTAATATTCTCAGAATCACCACGGCAAAGGGCTGTTCCGTTATATCTTAAATTGTAGGCCCCCTCTTCCTTGAAGCCTTCGCTGTCAATAATACCGAGGACTTTTTCCGTAATCTTATCAAACGCCATATTCCATCCTCCTAATCAGCCTTAATCTGATGCTTTTCCAGACAACCTTTCGTAGCCTGGATTCCCATAAGATTGTCCAACATCTCTTCTTTTTTACCGATTTTTTCAACCTTTCCGTCGCGGAGAAGCATAATACGGTCTGCCATCTGAATCAATCTCTCCTGATGAGAAATGATGATAATGCTTTCATCTTTGTTTTTATGAATTTCTTCAAATCTTTTCACAAGCATGGAAAAACTCCAAAGGTCAATTCCGGCCTCCGGTTCATCAAAAATACAAATCTTATGTGGTTTTGCCATAGCAGTTGCTATTTCGATACGCTTCATCTCACCACCGGAAAGTGTGGCATCTGCCTGTCTGCCAAGATATTCCCTTGCACAAAGACCTACACCGCTAAGCAAATCACAACATTCTTTTTCCGGAAGTTTTCTTCCTGCAGCCAGACATAGCAATTTTTCAATCGTCATGCCCTTAAATCTGGGGGGCTGTTGGAAAGCAAAACCAAGTCCTGCCTTTGCCCTTTCATCAATGGATAATCCGCTGATATCTTCTCCGTCCAAAATCACCTTCCCACCGGTGGCCTCTTCAATACCCATCAGCACTTTTGCAAGGGTAGACTTACCGCTTCCGTTGGGACCGGTAATAATCAGCATTTCACCCTTGCCAACTTCAAAGCTAACATCATTTAATATATTCTTCTTAACGCCATCTTCGTAGACGTCAAAGGATAAATTTTCTACTTTTAACATTCTTGTCTCCTCGGCATTTTTAGTACCTATCTATCATATCATGCCCACAAAAAATGACAACTATTTTTTTAAAATTCAATTGTCAATAATTGTTCCAGCAATTCTTCCAGCTGACTTAAATCCAACTCGCTCAAATCCAACTTTTCCATATTTTCCAAAGTACTGAAATCAAGTCCCGTTGCATTTTCCAATTCTTCTACATCAAGATCTTCAATGTTAAAATCTTCCGGTATTTCCACTTCATTTTCTTCTAAAATCTTTTGAACCTGCACATTAATCTCTTCCTTTACGGATTCCATGATTTTATCCTGTGCTTCCTGCCATGCTTCTTCCGCCTTGTTAGCAATTTCATCACCACATCCTGACATAGCCAGCACTAAAAGTACAGCACTAAGTCCCAACATTACTTTCTTCATAACAACACTCCTTCTATTAAACAATATTTTTCATATCAATCTGTTTTAATAAAACAACTTTCCATCCTCTATTACAGTAGCAATACCATCTTCAACATCCACAATGGAAACTGCACAATTTTTATGCACTCCTTCTCCCCAAAATTCCGGGAGGGGTGTATTTCTAACATTGGCTAAAATTGCCTTCAGGGCACAACCGTGGGTAGATAACAGAATGGTCTTCTCCCGGTATTCTTCCTTTGATATCAGTTCTCTCAGAAAGTCTCCCGTTCTTTTTAATATATCTTCAAAACTCTCGCCATTTGGCGGGGTATTATAGTTTTCAGGTTCATTAAAAAAATATAGAAAGGACTTGTCCGGCATATTGAAATTATCTTTGCCATAGCATTTCCCTTCAAAATCACCAAAGCTGATTTCCTGTATCCGTTCTTCCACATAAATCACCGGACAGGCACCGGATTGATTTTCTGAAATCAAAATCATTGCCGTGTCCTTTGCCCGTTTTAATGGGGAGGTGAAAACAAAATCAAACTCAATATCTTTCAAAGCTTTACCGGTAATCCGCGCCAGTTCTCTGCCGTATTCATTAAGTTCATAATCACCGCTACCCTGTAATATTTTATGTTTGTTTAAATCTGTCTCACCGTGTCTGATTAAGTATATACGCATGTCTTCCTCGCAATAAGTATATAATACTATCCTATTTTATACTCTTTTTGTAATGATACAATCCATTTAGAAACTCTTCTTCATATCCTAGTTTTATAAAAATACTTCTGGACATTAAATTTGTTTGTTTCACTTGGGCCTGTAATACAATTATTTTTTTTCTTATGTCTGCTTCATTCTCCAGTTCCATAAGAATGCTTCTACCGAAACCTCTACCCCGAAATTTCTTGTCTATGGAATAACTGATATTTCCCGTACTTTCTTCTACATCTACACGGACCATTCCCACACATTCTTCGCCTGACATTCCAATGAAAATCAAAGTATTATCGTCTTTCATCCTTTTTTCAAACCATGCACAATGTGTCTCATACGGTACTTCCTCAGTATTTATGGAATTTTCCCGGCATTCTTTTTCGTTTCGCCAGTGAAAAAGTAAATCACAATCTTCCCTTGTGGCTCTGCGAAGATTTATCGTATCCTTCAACATTATAAATCAACTTCCTTTACAATTTATGTGGTTTTACCAACTGTTATTTTAACATAATCCTTTTTAAAAAGCGATAGCAAGGTTTTCTAAAGAAAAAACCCGGGTAAGTGCGAGCACTTCCCGGGATTATTTTTCGCCTTATTATGCATTTGCCATCTGTTTTGCAACTTCATCTGCAAAGTTTTCGCTCTTCTTCTCCATGCCTTCGCCAACTTCGAAACGAACTACTTTCTTGATAACGATAGCACCGTTTACAGACTTAAGATATGCAGCAACAGTCTGCTTTCCATCATCTGCTTTAACGTATGTCTGGTCTAACAAGCAGATATCTTTAAGCTGCTTGGAGATACGGCCTTCGATCATACCGTCGAAAATCTTTGTGCCAACGATATTTGCTTTGTCAGCCATAGCAAGACCAACAAGAGCCTGTTTAGCTGCTTCAGAAAGGAAGTTGAACAAGAAGTTCATATTGCTCTTCTTCTCTTCGTAGATAGCGATATCTTCATCGCTCCATACTTTATCATTGATAGCTTTTTCAATCAAAGCATTCAAAATAGGTTTGGGAAGAGATGCAGGATCGCTAAGAGAAGCATCTACTGTAATCTCTCTCATCTTGTCGATTTCATCCTGAGAAATATCAGCTCTGCTGATGTACTGAGGATTCATAGCTGCAATCTGCATAGCAACGTTTGTAAGAGCTTCTTTAGCATCTGTTGCACCGTCAGCTGCAACAACTACGCCAATCTTACCGCCAGCGTGAAGGTAGCTTGCTACACATTCGCCGCTAACTTTTTCAAATCTACGTACGGACAATTTCTCACCGATAGTAGCAGTCTTCTGGATTAATTCCTCTTTAAGACCATTCATTTCAAGAAGTGCTTCGATATCTTCACCGTTCTTACCGCCGTTTAAACCGGAAGCGAGAGCATTGTCAGCAATCAACTGTACAAAGTCCTGGAATACTTCATTCTTAGCAACAAAGTCTGTTTCAGAGTTAACTTCTGCAACTACTGCTTCATTGTCCTTTACAGCAACACGCGCAATACCTTCTGCTGCAATTCTGGAAGCTTTCTTTTCCATTTTAGCTGCACCACTCTTTTTAAGGAAGTCTATAGCTTCTTCCATATTACCATTGCACTCATTAAGTGCTTTTTTACAATCCATCATACCTGCGCCTGTAGCTTCACGCAGTTCTTTTACCATAGCTGCTGTAATTTCTGCCATTTTGATTTCCTCCATTTTCATCTTGTGCAATGCACATTTTATTTTTTCGTTTAAAATTTCGATATTTAAAGGGACGTGTTTGACGCGTCCCTTTTAAGTTCAATTAAGCTTATTCAGCGTCTGCAACTTCTTCGATATCTGTTGCTTCAACTTCTACATCAGCTTCTGTATATACTGCTTCACCCTGATTTGCTTCGATAACAGCATCTGCCATTTTAGCAACAATCAGTTTTACGGCTCTGATAGCATCATCGTTACCGGGGATGATGTAATCCAGCTCTTCAGGATCACAGTTTGTATCACCGATACCAAGAAGTGTGATACCAAGGTTGTGAGCTTCCTGTACGCAGATTTTCTCTTTCTTAGGGTCTACTACGAAAATAGCATCGGGAATTCTTGTCATGTTCTTGATACCACCAAGGTTCTTCTCAAGTTTTTCCCATTCTTTTTTCAGTTCGATAACTTCTTTCTTAGGCAGTACATCAAATGTACCATCTACAGACATTGTCTCGATTGCACGAAGTCTGTCAATACGGGACTGGATTGTCTTAAAGTTTGTAAGCATACCACCGAGCCATCTCTCGTTAACGTAGTACATACCACATCTCTCAGCTTCTGTCTTAACAGCATCCTGAGCCTGTTTCTTTGTACCTACGAAAAGGATTGTACCGCCCTGTGCAGCGATTTCAGAGATTGCTTTGTAAGCTTCATCAACTTTACCTACGGATTTCTGCAGGTCGATGATGTGAATACCATTTCTCTCTGTGAAGATGTAGGGAGCCATTTTAGGGTTCCATCTTCTTGTCTGATGTCCAAAATGAACACCTGCTTCAAGTAACTGTTTCATTGAAATAACGCTCATGTTTTTTTCCTCCATTTGGTTGAATCTCTTCCGTATACCTTTTCCGCCACATTTGCGTTAAAAATGCGGTTTTCTCCGGATGCTTACCACTTATGGCACCAACACCGAATCAGCATACGTGATTTTTTAATAACAACTAGCAGATTATAACACAAAAAAAACCCTAATGCAATGCTTTTTTTGCATTTATATCAGGGTTTTCTTCATTTTACAACGATTATTTTCTTCTTGTAATAATTTTTGCTATTTCTTCTTCGGAAGCATCTAACGGTATTTCATATTTACCTACTGCAATGATGTTATCATATCCATTATTACATAAATATTTGTCAAACTTTTTAGCGCTTTCTATCAGTCCTGCCGACTCTATCGAACGGCTCACCGACTCTGAACTCTCACCCGGATTAATCACAATCGTAACCGTTCCCACCATCTCTTCCGTTCCGGAAGGCTCCTCCTCTACAGGTTCTGTTTCCGATGTTTCCGTTTCTGCGGTTTCTGATTCAGCGCTCTCGGTTTCAACAGATTCTGTTTCAACAGTTTCCGGCTCTGTCGGTTCGCTTTCTATCGGTTCTGCACTTTCCGGGTTCCGGGATTGTTCCGGCTTTGATTCGTCTATCTCCGTTTTATCCTGTTTATTCTGCTCCGCCATCTGGGAAAGCACAGTACTCTCTACCATACCGAGTTCCTTTGCCCGTGCCATTACCTCTTCATCGGACATGGCTTTGGTATCCTTGTCCAGTACCACACTTAAAATAAATGCGGTGACAACCATACCGATTCCCAGACCTCTCATATAATATTTCAACTTCATGTCATTTATATCCCTTCAAATAATCCGATAACTAATTTCACTTCTCCAACTCCAAGACCTAATTCTTTTGCTATTGCAACATTGGATTTTCCTTGCTTATGCAATTCTAAAATTCTATCGTTATTATTCTTTCCGTCAATTTCTCCTTCCGGAATAAAATTGAGAATGGGACTGTTTTCCTTTGCGGACACATCTTTCTGCTGTATATCCGGCATTATTATGTCTGCAGTAGCCACATCTTCAACCGGCTTTATGTTCTTCGTTCTTTTTGCGGGTTCTTTTTCCGCATATTTCACCGTTTGTGTCACTTCAGCCGCAGTTTCTTTTATACTCTGCTGTTTATCATTGAGCATATCATACAGAAACATAACTTCTTTATGACTCTTATTAATCTCTCCAAGAACTGTGTCTGCATATTCACTTACAGCCATTATTTTTTCGTTCGTCATTTTCTCCAATGAACGTTCGGTTTTTTCAATGGAATAATCAACTGTTTCATCAACAATATCACCGATTTTTCCTTTTGCCGCCTCTACATCTGCAAAAATCAATTCTTCAATTTCTTTTCGTGCCGACTCTTTTGCCTCCGCACTCATCTCTTCTCTTTTTGCAGGAATAACAAAACTCAGGATAAAAATCAAAACACCTGCAATTAACAGAACAATTTCTATGGTTTCCATTTTACTTCCTTGCCTTTCTAATAACAGGCCAGCTAAATCTTAATATCAAAACTGCCTTGTCCCTTTAGGATAACCCTTTCCTGCGGCTTGGTATTTTTTCTCTCTTTTCCACCATCGCCACTATATTGGTTACTGCCTTTTTCTTTCGCATCAAACTTACGACTGTACCAATCCGTATTTTCTCCCTCTCTAACCTGCTTGGCTTTCTGTCTGTTATCTTTCTGTTCCTTTGTAATCAGGTTACTTTGCTCCGTCATTACCTTTGTCGTTTCGTTATGCCGAATATTTGAATAGTCTTGGGATCTTGCAATTGTTGCAAGTTCAATCGCTCCCATTGCCATTTTCCTCTCCTTACAGTCCAACCATTTTTACATCACCGCGAAGTTTAACAAACTTACAGTATTGTGTATTGCTTTGAACAATCATGGACACCTCTCCGATGCCTATTTTTACGCCGGGGTACACTTCTCCGGTAACTACCACCTGTGAATTACCCTGTCTTTCCAAAAGAGCTTGTGCTTTTAACATTTCGTTATTCATCTCTTCCAGTTTTGCCATATTCTTTTCCCGGGTCTCAAGCAGTGATTTCAGATACTGTGCCTGCTGCATCGTAAACTGGACTCCCTGTTTCTTCCTTTGCAGATAATTAAGAATTACGGGTTCCCCGGCTTTAATTTCCTTCGCAACTTCCGTAACATCCTTCTGTAACTGGGAATATCTGGTTTTCACGGAAGGATCCACTCCAACCTCAACAATGGTGGAAACACCCATTTCCGAACCAAGGTTCTTTGTTGTCACCTGATCGGTGGCAAAAATACGGCCTCCTGCAATGAATCCACGCTTTCCTTCTACTGTTACCTCTGTACCTGCCATAACAGTTGTATGGATAATTGCTTCCGCATGAACATAACCACCGGCTTCAACAGACGCGTTTTCCAAAAACTTTACAACTATATTTCCACCGGCTTTCAAAGTACCTTTGCTCATTCCGTTCATACCACGGGCAATAATAATATCTCCGCCCGCTTCAAGATAAGCACCTTCCACCGCACCATTTACAATAATATTTCCGCGACATTTTACGGTAAAGTTAGACTGGACATTTCCGTTAATTTGAACACTGCCCTCATAGTCAATATTTCCCGTAGAAATATCTACATTTTCCACCTCAAAAACATTAGAGACAAAAACCTTATCATCCACAAGAGTTACATGTCCGTCTACTGCAGCAGTAAGTTCTGTCTTTTCATCATTAATGATAATGTTGTTACTATATTTTAAATGTAAATTTTTAACATCCCTAGGTTTAATCTTACTACCGAGAATATTGATTCCGTATTCTCCCTTGGTAGCCGGGATTAATCTTGCAATAAGATCACCCTTCTTACAATGACTGATTGTATTCAAATTGAAGAAATCTACGCTTCCGTCATCATTTTGCGTAGGCTTCGCTGTTATGTCAGTATTAAAGAAATACTCTATACGGGCATCCTCACCATGTACCGGTTCTGTACCTTCTGCCGCAATTATATCCGTACAAAATTTTTCTTCCTCTATAGAACGTTCAATACGGCCTTCCTTAACACCATATACTACCTGTCTGCGGCGCAGTTCATCTATGACATCGTAAAGCGATGTTTTCCGTCCGGTTTCGGAAGGGGGTATAATACGGACTACAGCCTGCATGTTATCTTCGCTTATACGTACATGAACCAACGCATTCTCTTTGGGACATTCACCTATTGCAATGGGAACTATTGATTCCTCACCGGACTCAACAGCTTTTCTAAGCACAGAAAGATCACAAGACTTATCCAAACGTGTCAGATAGTCTGTGACCTCATTTAATCTTACCGGTTCCCCTCCGTCTCTGGGTGGAAATATCTTTAAGCCATATCCGCCCATCCCGGTATTAACCATTCTAAAATACCCGTTTTGCATCTTACTTTTCCCTTCTTTTGCATGTCTACTTTTAATTCATTAACACTCCCATGTAGGCACCCATCTTTTGTTTCATTTTCTGAAGTGCGCGGGTATGCAACTGTGATATCCTGGATTCAGATACCTCCAGTACATGACTTATTTCCTTTAATGTCAATTCCTCATAGTAATATAAAAGGATGACTTTTTTCTCCTTTTCCGTTAACAACTCCAAAGCCTGCCCAAGCATCTGCTTCAGTTCCTGTTTTTCTATATTTCCCTCCGGACTGTCAAACTGACTGGCCATTCTTGTATTATAGTCCGCCGGAACTTCACTTCCCTGTTCCATATATTCATTCAGGGAAACCACATTTGTAATCTTCATCTGGGACAGCCACTCTGTATATTCATCATCACTAATCCCAAGTTTCTCTGCAATCTCTTCATCTGTAGCATTTCTGCCTGTTATAAGTTCAATCTCCTTAATAACAGCATCAATTTTTTTCTGACGTTGTCTGATTGTTCTCGGAATCCAGTCCATTTTCCGTATCTGATCTAAAATAGCTCCCCGGATACGTAAACTGGCGTAAGTTTCAAACTTAACTTCCTTCATATTATCGAACTTATCGATGGCATCAATGAGCCCAAAAATACCGTAACTGACTAAATCTTCATATTCCACATTGTATCCGAGATACATGCTAAGCCGCCCCGCCACAAGTTTCACAAGCGGTGCATATTCCAATATGATTTTTTCTCTCAGTTCAGGACTTTTGGTTTTTCCATACTCGTCCCAAAGTTTTTTCTTGCCCGCTTCGTCCATGGAACCCTCCGTCTAATTACTTATCTTTACGTCTCACTTTCTGTCTTTTCTTCAGACTCGTTTTCCTTCTCGATTACTTCGCCCTCTTCCAGTGCTTTCTTTGCATTTTCCCTGTCAAAATAGTCCAACGTAAATCTAAGCACATTTCCTAAGACAAGAAAGATTACCAGCACAATTAACAATGCCAGCAGTTTGTCGATGATTGTATATTGTCTGATAAATGTAATAATACACGTGATAGCACCTGCAATTAACATTAATAGAAACGGCAGTGACTTTCTGTTCATTTTCATTCCACCCTTAGATTACTGTTTGGTCTTTTCCTACTGCACGGATTACATATTCTCCGGTTTCAGGATAAAAAATCACAGTACGTCCGTAATTTTTTCCTGTATCTTCTGCAAGAATCGGAATTTTTAATTCCGCAAGTTTTTCCTTAGATGCCTGAACATTTCTTTCACCGATTTTTACCAAATCAGACTTGCTCTGAGTGGCAAACATAGTTGCGCCACCAGCTAATTTGGCAGTCATACGATTCCTCTTTGCCCCTAAAGCTTCCATCCTGCGAACTAATTCTTCTATACCTGTGTCAGCAAACTTAGGAATATTGCTCGAGCCACCTCTGATCGCTGTACTGTCAGGCAGCATAATGTGAGCCAATCCCCCTACTTTCAAGACCGGGTCCCTAAGTGCAATGCCTACGCAGGAACCTAATCCTAACGTCGTCAAGCCGTCGGGACTGGTGCAGACATTTAAATCTGCCATCCCAACCTTTATCACTTCGCTCATAACAATCCCTCTCTACATGATTCCTAAAGATGACAAAATTTTACCATATGATTCAAGATCCGGAATCAATATAAAGTATCCATCAATCTCTACTTCATCGTAAAACTGTGATTGAATCAACAGAAGTTTATCACCAAGTATACCAAATTCAATAGCAGGTACGCTCAAAATCGCTCCTGCCATATCCATGGTTAAATCGGGCGGTGACGGATAAATTTTTAAGTTGGTAAGTGAAGACAAAGAGTTCAAATAGGCACCGGTAATAATATTACTAACCTCTTTCATGGCTGACAATTCCATTTCATTAAGGTCATCTCCTTCGCTGGTTCCAAATCCCATCATCACTTTGTTAACAAGATGTTTTGCTGATGCTCTTTCCACCAAAAACATAATACTTCCGGTGATATCACCTTCCACGCCAAGGAGAATACCTACCATTACCTGCTCCTCGCCGCCCATCAGCGTACCAACCTCATTAAATTCCAACAATTTAACTTGAGGAACCTTCATATCCACCTTACATTGCAGCATTTGGGACAAGGCTGTCATTGCATTGCCCGCACCAATATTACCAATTTCCTGTAATACATCCATGTAAGTTTCGGACACGTGTTCCAAACTCATATCACCCATTTTATTAACCATGCCTTTCTACAAGCTTCTTAAACGGTTTCTCTCTCCTGAAGTACAGAATTTAAATCCAGAAGTGAAATCAGGCCGTTATCTGTCTTACCAACACCGGATATGTAACTAACTTCATCCTTGTCATATGCCATCTTTTCAATCTGAGAAGATGAAAGTGTAACAACCTCTTTTACCTCATCTACAATAATGCCAATCATACCATATTGTTCCAACTTCAGAATAATAATTCTGGTTGATTTGGTACATACATCTTCTTCCAGTCCCATTTTCAAACGGATACTCATTACAGGTATTACTTCACCACGGAGATTGATAACACCTTTCAAATAATTATCTACTTTAGGAACTCTTGTAATGCGCTGCATTCTTACGATATTATCAATATTCTTAATATCAATACCGTAATGTTCTGCGCCTAATCTGATAACAATATATTGGGTTGTATCTTCCATTACTTTTAATTCTTCCATTTTGTCCTCCATTCCTGCCATCATCCGGCCTCTCACCAAGGTTAAATTAATGTGTTAGCATCGATGATCAGAGCTACTTCTCCATCACCTAAAATAGTTGCACCACTGATTAATTTGCACTTATTGTCAATGTATTTACCCATGGACTTGATAACAATTTCCTGCTGTCCTAAAAGTTCATCAACAACAAGACCTACCTGTCTGTCGCCTTTCTTAGCAATAACTACAATCATATTTTCATCTGCAGATTTAACGCTTTCTGTTTCCAATACGTTAGACAGACGGATGATAGGAATAACACTTCCTCTCAAATGGATTACTTCTTTATTCTGTACAAGTTTAATCTCGCTGGGAGATACATCCTCGATAGTCTGGATTGAACCAAGTGAAATAGCGTATTTCTCGCCACCTACAACTACCATAAGTGCCTGGATGATAGCCAGTGTCAAAGGAAGACGGATAATCCATGTACTTCCCTCGCCAAGTTTACTTCTAACTTCCACTTCACCACTTAAAGATTCAATCTTACTCTTAACAACATCCAGACCTACGCCTCTACCGGATACATCAGATACCACCTTTGCAGTTGAAAAGCTGGGAAGGAATAACAAATCACAGATTTCTTTTTCGGACATATTTTCGCCTTGTTCAGCTGTGATGGTTCCTCTTTCAATTGCCTTTCTCTTAACCGCTTCTGTATCAATACCATTACCGTCATCACGTACTTCAATCACTACGTTATTACCATCCTGGTATGCGTCAAGCCAAATAGAACCAACGGAAGGCTTTCCTCTCTGTGCACGCACCTCAGCAGTCTCCAAACCATGGTCTGCGGCATTTCTGAGCAGGTGCATCAAAGGATCACCAATTTCATCTACCACTGTACGGTCCAATTCCGTCTCTTCACCGGACATATAAAGTTCCATCTTTTTGTTCAATTTCTTGGACAAATCCCTGATCATACGGGGGAATTTATTTACAACACTCTCAATAGGAACCATTCGAACCTTCATAACAGATTCATGAAGATTTGTGGTTACACTTCCGAGATAATCAATTTGCTCATTAAACGCAACACTGGTCGGTGCATCATCCTGTGTACTATTGGATGCTGCCACAAGAGAGTTCTTTGCAATAATCAACTCACTAACCAGATTCATAAGAACATCTAACTTTTCGATGTCAACTCTTACTGTGCGGTTCACAACAGGCTTTCCAACCTGCTGTTTCTTTTCTACCGCAGGGGCTTTGCTATCTGCCGAACGATCACTTGCCGCTGTCTGTACTGCAACAGATGTTTCAGCTTCTGTTGCCTGTGCTGCATTACTGCTTTCACGTATAGCATCCTCATCCACCTGCATCAGACTCATATCAAGTTCATCCGCTTCCACGCCCTGGATTTCGGAAACATTCAAAACAGCATGTTTCACTTTTTCAAGATCCGCTTCAGAAATCACTACCAATGAGAAGTCCAAATCAAATTTTTCATCCTCGATATCCTGGGCAGAAGGATTTGATATAATAATCTCACCCAATTCTTCTACTGATTTATACACCAAAAAAGCTCTTGCAGCTTTAAGCAGACAAGATTCCTGTATTTTAACAGTTACACCATATACATGTTTGCCCTGTTTCTTAGCTGCATTAATAACACGATAATCTGTTCCGTCCAACTTGATCTGAAGCCATTTTCTGCCGTCCTGAGTTTCTTCTTTCTTTGCAGTCTTTTCTTTTTTCTCATTTTGACTGTCAGAAGCACTGCCGCCTTTTAAAATGCTTGTCAACTTATTGATAATGGGTGCATTATCATTTGTTCCCTCATCTGCAGTAGTCTGAATATTGGTTAAATACTCATCCAATGCATCAAGGCTCTGGAACACAGTATCAATAATATCCGCATTCACTTTTAAATTACCGTTTCTCACTTCGGAGAATACATTTTCCATATCATGGGTCAATGCCTGCATTCTCTTATAACCCATGGTTCCTGCCATACCTTTCAGGGAATGGGCAGCGCGGAAAATTTCATTAATGGTATCCATGTTTTCGGAATCCTGTTCCAATTCCAAAATCTGTGTGTTCAAATTTTGTAAATGCTCTTTTGTTTCATCAAGGAAAATTTCAAGATACTGGCTAACATCCATCTCACATTACCCCCACGTTTAATATTATTTCTTGTGCAATTTGTTTCAAAGGTACTACCTGGTCTGCAAGTCCCGCTGCCACTACACTCTTTGGCATTCCGTATACAGCAGAGGTTTCCTGATCCTGGGCAATTACATGTACCTTTTTTTTCGTTTTTAAGTTCTCGATTCCTTTTGTGCCGTCTGCACCCATACCGGTCATTACCACACACACTATCTGGTCATAGTTGCTGCTGGCAAGAGACTCATACATATAATTTGCACAAGGCTTAACGCCTTCTCTTGTCGGCTCATCCGAATAATATATCGTATATTTGCCACCCGGAGCAGTTCTGACATTCATATGCAGACCGCCCATAGCCAAATATACATTACCCGGTTCGAGTACATCTCCTTCTGCTGCTTCTTTGACTTTTATGTCACTAAGATTATCTAAGCGTTCGGAAAGAGAAGCTGTAAAACCTTTCGGCATATGTTGTACAATCAGTACCGGTGCTTTCAGATTCGCAGGTAACATCGGAATAAGGGAATGTAATGCTTTGGGTCCACCGGTGGAACATGCAATAGCTACCAGCTTGTTATCAGTGGTCGTAACAGAACTTTTTTGGATGATTTCCACCATTTTTTTGGTGTTTGCCGTCTCCTCTTTTATTTTTTCCATGGTGGTAAAAACAGGAGATTTTGCATCTGCCACAACTGCTAATTTCTCAAGTAACTCTGCCCTGAAATCTTCCTGCCTGCACTGAAAAGAACGGTCAGGCTTATGTACGAAATCAAGGGCGCCAAGCTGCAACGCATCTAAGGTGGTTTTTGCACCTTCATATGTGTCTGTGCTTGCCATCAAGACCCTGGCAGAAATTTTAAACTTCTGCAGTTCTTTCAATAATTGTAAACCGTCCATCTTTGGCATATTTACATCAAGTACAACTGCATCGTATTTATTTCTGCATAGCATATCCAAAGCTTCTAAACCGTTAGTTGCCCGATCCTCTGCTTGGAATCTGTTGTCATTATTGATTATATCACAGAGCACGCTTCTCATGAGTGCAGAGTCATCTACTACGAGTATTTTTTTCTTCATTGTTGCCACCTCGTCCGGCTTTATTTCAAATCCCATTCTTTACGTCTTTCTTTACGCTCTTCTTCAAAAATATATTTAATAATTTCTTCTCTGGTACTCTCATCAATGCCGACGTATTGTACCCGATGCTCATAAGAACCAAGCCTGCTGTCAGATCTCCTCACACTCAAAACCTTTCCAACAATCTCATATTTCTTACTCATACCTCTTACCAAAAGTTGAAAAGTACAATAAACCAAGCTTTTAGCATCATATTTTTCACTGGCTAAAAATCTCAAGCCACCACCGCTGAGATCAATAATCAGTCCGGATTGCATAGGCAGTCCCTGAAGCACTTTATACTCATTATTTTGCTCAATCGCAATAAGTTCTGCTTCCTCTAATTCTCTTGTGCACATTTCCAGTGCACAACTATAACGATAATAATCTCTTCTCTGGTATTTTCTTAAATTTGTTACCAGCTCTAATACAAGAATATAGACATTGTTTGTCTTATACCTGTCCACGATGCGGGCAAAACACTGATACAAACCACCTTTTCCGTACAGCACAACATCGCACTCACTGTCAACCGGAAGAAGAATCAATTTAGTCTGCTCTATCGGCATCGTGATTTCCAGCCTGTCTTCTGTCAAAATATCATACACTTCACTCTGGTATATCTTCTTGTCTTTTGAGGTATTACGAAAACGCTCTACCAATTGTAATTCTACTCTGCTTCCCACTTCAACTAATTTTGATAACATTTTACCTCACCCCATTTTCTTTCCTGAAATAATGTGTGAAAAGAATGCCGCCATACCACGTTTTCTGCCTGGCATCTCATTCCCCATAAGTTGCGCCGCAATTGTTTCAAATGCCAGACTTGACTTTGCCTGCGGTTGCTGTATAGACACCGGCATCTGTTGCATCACAGCTTTACTAAGTTGTATATCTTGCGGAATCGCCCCCAAATATGTAAGAGGGAGTTTTAAATAACGATTCACAACTGAATTCAATTTTTCAAATAAGATTACACCATCCGCTTCATGTTCCACACGGTTTGCAATCATTTTAACTGTAGAAAACTCCGGCGAATACCGTGGGTGTCTGCTAAGCGCTTTTAGCAGCGAATAGGAATCGGTAATGGATGTGGGTTCCGGCGTTGTCACTAAAATAATTTCTCCGCTGGCAACCAAAAATTCCAAAACCGCATCTGCGATTCCCGCCCCGGTATCTACAATAATCACATCAGCAATTGCATCTAGCTCCGCAAGATTTTGAATGATGTACGAAAGATAATCCCTGCTTAAATTGGACATTCCTGCTATTCCGGAACCACCTGAAATAAATCCAACCTCCATGGGGCCCCATGTGATAATCTCTCTTATATTTTTCCCTTGGTAAATCAGATCACATAGATTGTGTTTCGGAACTGCCCCAAACATAATCTCTATATTTGCAAGACCAAAATCAGCATCTAAAATAATAACTCTTTGTCCCATTTTACGGAATTGAATTGCAAGATTGATTGCTGTATTTGATTTACCCACACCACCTTTGCCACTTGTAACTGTAATCACCCTGGCAACCGGTCTGTTCTGATTTTCTGCTTTTATTATATTCCGCAGCTGTTCTGCCTGATCCATCTTCTCTCTCCCTTACTTTTTGCCGCCCAACAATACCTTTACTGTTTTTTGGGGATTGAAAACTTCAATATCCTCCGGCACATTTTGTCCGCATGTCACATAAGAAAGCGATGCACCGGTATACAATTTCAGGTTTAGTAAGCTACCAATTGCTTCTGTTTCATCCAATTTTGTAAAAATCAATTTATAGTTTCCCATTTCACGATAAGAATCGGCAATCTGAAGCAAATCCCGGTATTTTGTTGTCACACTGACTACCAGATAAACTTCATTTTCTGCCAGTCCATCCACACAATGTATAAACGAACACATGTTATCTTTTTGTTCTTTATTCTGGTGGGAATGTCCTGCTGTATCTACAAATATGTAATCGTACTCCGAAAAATCCCGAAGTGCGGCTTCCACCTCTTCCACCGTATAAATAACTCTGAAAGGAACGTTTAAAATATTTGCATAAACCCGAAGTTGTTCTACCGCCGCAATTCTGTATGTATCCGCTGTCAGAAGTGCTACCTTTTTCTTCTCTTCCACACAGAATTTAGACGCTATCTTAGCAATGGTTGTTGTTTTACCCACTCCGGTAGGTCCTACAAAAAAGACTACTTTGGGTCCTTTTTCTGCCGGGGAAATTTCTTCCGGTTTTCCAAATTTCAAAATCATTTTCTGATAGGTATTTGCAAGTGCATAATCAAACGGCATTCCCGGTTTATGCACTTTTTCAATTTCAGACATAATCTGCTTAATGTAGATCTCATCTACCTCATTATCAAGCATGGTCTGGTAAAGTAATTTTTTGAATTTAAGAAAAGAGGTATCCTGTTCCGGTTCATTTTCCACCTTCTTTTCCTCTGTTTTCTTTTCCTCTGCCAATTCCTCCTGTTTTTGGAATTGCTGCTTTAACATCGTCTGAAGGTTATCCAGTTTTTCTTCCAGTTCCTCTACCTTGCTTCCTTCCTTTGTATCATTAGCCAATACTTCTGCAAAGGGCTTGCTTTCTGTTTTTACAGGTTCAGTTCTGGATGACACCGGCGCAATCACTCCTTCTCTGTGACTCCTCGGATTTCTCTCCGTCTCCTCTTCCAGCGCAACTGTCACTTCAATAAGACGGGGCTTAAAGAATGCAAAAAACCCCGTCTTTTTTGTTTCCTTCACATTCATGATAACAATATTATTACCCAATTCTTTTTTTGCACTTGCTACTGCATCATCTTCTGTTTTACCAAGAAATTTCTTGATTATCATTACGCTGTCACCATCCCTACAGATTGTAATTCAACATTGGATTCAATTTCATTATAAGACACAACAATCAAATCCTTATAATAGTCTTCTGTCAATCGCTTAAAGTACATGCGCACTATCGGCGATGTAATAATAATAGGATTCTTACCCAGACTCTCCAGTTTCTGAACTTCATTTCCCACCGATGACATTATCTTCTTTGTCCGCTCCGGATCCAAATTCAAATATGCTCCCTGCTCCGTCTGTTTTACACTTCCCATAATTTCCTGCTCCACCTTGGGATCCAGGGTAACAACACTGGTGGTCTCATGGGTGGGGAAGAATTTATTGGAAATCGCTCTCTTGAGGCTTTGTCTTACATACTCTGTCAAAATATCGGTATCTCTTGTAGTGGGTGCATAATCTGCCAAAGTTTCAAAAATAGTAAGCAAATCCCTGATGGAAATCCCCTCTCTAAGCAGGTTCTGCAATACCTTTTGGATTTCGCCAAGGCCAAGCAATTTCGGCATAAGTTCTTCCACCAGTGACGGATTTGTCTCCTTCAAATTGTTGACCAGGTTCTGTACATCCTGTCTGGTCAGAAGTTCTGAAATGTACTGTCTGATAATCTCTGTCAAATGAGTGGCAATAATTGAAGGCGGGTCAACTACTGTGTAACCCATACTCTCTGCCCGTTCCCGCTGTCCTTCCGTAATCCAAATAGCAGGTAAATGGAAGGAAGGTTCAAAGGTAGGAATACCCGTGATTTCTTCTTCTACATAACCGGGATTCATAGCCATATAGTGATCAAATAAAATTTCACCTTCACTGACCTGAATACCTTTGATTTTAATAATATACTGATTTGGATTAAGCTGGATATTATCACGAAGACGGATAATCGGCACAACTGTACCAAGCTCCAATGCAATTTGTCTTCGTATCATAACCACACGGTCCAAAAGGTCTCCGCCTTGATTTACATCCGCCAAAGGAATGATACCATAACCAAATTCCAGCTCGATGGGGTCTACTTGAAGCAGACTGTTGACATTCTCCGGCTGCCTGATTTCTTCCGCGGCAATCTCGTCGCTGTCTACCTGTGCTTCAATCTTGGATGTTTCAATCTGATTTGCAACCAGACGTCCAATTACGATAAGTCCAAGTCCCAGTCCCAGAAACAAAATGGTATTTAACTCTGTTACCAGACCCAAAAAGGAAATTGTTGCACCTACCAGATACAAAACCTTTGGAGAACCAAAAAGCTGTTTTACAAGGGTACCACCAAAGTCTGCCTCCTGACCGCCGCCTTTTGTAACTAAAATACCTGTCGCTAAAGATATTAAGAGGGAGGGAATCTGGCTTACCAGACCATCACCAATGGTCAGTATTGCATATCTGTCCAGAGCATCTCCCATTTCCAGTCCCTGACGCATAACTCCCATGGCAATACCACCAACAAGGTTTACCACCGTTATAATCAGTCCGGCTATAGCATCTCCTTTTACATATTTAACCGCACCATCCATGGAACCGAAGAAAGAAGCTTCTTCTTGAATTTTTTCTCTTCGTCTCTTTGCTTCCGCATCATTGATAGCGCCTGTATTTAAATCAGCATCTATGGCCATCTGTTTACCGGGCATAGCATCCAAAGTAAAACGTGCTGTTACTTCAGCCACACGCTCAGAACCTTTATTGATAACCAGAAACTGAATTAAAATCAAAATAATGAAAACGATAGCACCGATAATCAAATCGCCACCACCTACAAATTCACCGAAAGTCTGTACCACGTTTCCTGCATAACCGGTAGTCAGAATGTTTCTTGTAGAAGACACATTCATGGCAATACGGAAAATAGTAGTAAATAGCAGAACCGTAGGGAAATAAGACATTTCCAACACTTCCTTGGTAAACATACATACAAACAAAATTGTAAAAGCAATGGCCATATTAAGGGCCAGAAAAACATCCAAAAAAGCCGGAGGGATAGGTACAATAAACATGACAAATGCGGCAAGAACATATAAAGCCACGCCAACATCTTGTTTTTTCATCTTCATTTGTACTCACTTCCCTTCTGTAAATTATATTTTGCCTTTTAGATGGTAGACAAAGGCAAGCACTTCTGCCACTGCCTGATACAATTCCGGTGGTACCATCTCACCCACCTCAACATTGGCATAAAGCATTCGTGCCAATGGTTTATTTTCCACAATCTCAACACTATGCTCCCGTGCCACTTCTTTAATTCTTTGTGCCAGATAATCCTCACCCTTGGCAATGACAATGGGGGCATCTGCCACATCCGGATCATACTTAATGGCAACCGCATAGTGCGTCGGGTTTGTAATAACCACGTCTGCCTGAGGCAGGGACTGCATCATACGGCGTTGGGACACTTCCCTCATCTTTTGTTTGATTTTGCCTTTGACCTGCGGGTCACCTTCTGACTGCTTATATTCCTCTTTTACTTCCTGCTTGGTCATTCGCATATCACGGTTGAATTTTACTTTCTGATAAATATAATCCGATAGAGCAATAACCATATAAACCAACGCAATTCTTATCCCCATATCTGTTACGATAGTGGCAAGAAGCTGCAAAACTTCCATCAAAGACATACTGTATAAAGCAAATAAATACTGCCATTTATCTTGTAAATAACTGTATACTATATAAGTTATCAATCCCACTTTCGCCAAGGATTTAATCAACTCCACCAGGGAGTTCACCGAAAAAATACGTTTGAAACCTGAAACGGGATTAATATTACTTCCTTTCGGTTTTATGGCTTCCGGAGCCATTTTCCATTTTACCTGAATCACATCACTGATAAAGGCCACTATAAATGCCACTATAACAATGGGGGCAATCAGGTAAATTACCTGATACACCATTTCCCGGAACAAAAGTTGCATGTCATTCTGGGGCATAAAGCCGTTCCAACCCACTACAGATTCCGGAATCCGGTTATAAATAGCACTGAAAACCTCCAAAAACTGGGTTCCCATATGCCCTACCCAAAACTTTAAAACCAGAAACAATGCTAATATTCCGAAAGCATTTGCTATCTCACGGCTCTTTGCTACCTGACCCTTTTTTCGGGCATCTGAAAGTTTTTTCTCAGTAGCGGGTTCTGTTTTTTCACCACCCGGTCCCTCTGCTGCAAAGAAGGCCAGATTATATTCTAATATCAAATCATACCCTCCACAAAAGAAACTGTTATTTTCTTCATCTGGACAAAAATAAAGTTCGCAGCATCCGGCAACATGCTAATTGTAAAAAACAACACTGACAATCCAACCAAAATCTTAAGCTGAATACCTACCGCAAACATATTTAACTGTGGGGAAACCTTTGCAAGTACACCCAGTACTGCGTTAAGCAATAGCATAACGCAAAAAACAGGCAGACAAATCTGAAATCCAATCAAAATATAGTCTACCATAAACCGTATCATTGTCCCCAGCAGGATATCTGCATTAAAAGCAGCACCGTTAACCGGAATAACCACAAAGCTTTGTGCTATTGCTCCCAGCAAATACCGGTACATTCCGCTGGCGATAAGAAGTAACATAACCAAATATTGGTACATTCCCCCTGTAATACTGGTCATTTGCATTGTCGTCGGATCCATAACCGTTGCCATGGACAAACCGGTTTCCATATCTATTACACTTCCGGCAAAATTGACAATCGCCGTACATATCATAGTTCCAAAACCAATCAACAATCCTGCAATCGCCTCTTTCAGCACAATAATTGCATACTCAAGCACTGTTTCATATACTACCGCCTCAGCAGGAGACAACACACTGTATAACAATAAGGAGGTGAAAAATGCAATTACTATTTTCACCTGCCTTGGTGTGTTCGTCATACCAAAAAAGGGAGCAACAGAAACAAAACAACTGACTCTCACCAGAATCAAAAGAAAATATTCTAAATCATAATAGGAAAAGGACAAATTAATCATACCTGTTTCCTCTTATTGATGCACATATCTGCTAAAATCAAGCCACAAAGTGGTCGTAAACTCTACCATACTATTCATCATCCATCCACCCACAAGCATAAGTGCCAAGAATACACAGATGATCTTCGGTACAAAGGTAAGGGTTTGTTCCTGAATTGATGTCACCGTCTGAAAAATACTGATTATCAGACCTACTATGAGAGACACTAACAAAACCGGAAGTGACACTTCAATAATCAAATACAATGCTCTATTTGTCATTTCAATTACCGCATCTATCGTCATATGTCACCCTCCTTTTCTATCCACCGTAAAAGGTTTTTACCAAACTGCCGATTACCAGACTCCATCCATCTGCTAAAACAAATAATAAAATTTTAAAAGGCATAGATATGGTGGTCGGTGGTAACATCATCATACCCATACTCATAAGTGTGGATGCCACTACCATGTCAATTACGATAAACGGTATATAAATTACAAAACCTATGAAAAATGCAGTCCTGAGTTCACTGACCATAAAACTTGGAATCAACACAGATGTAGGAATACTCTCTAAGCTGGAATCCCACTCTATACCTGCAATATCCATAAAAAGTTCTACGTCTTTTACCTGGGTTTGTCCATACATAAACTCACGAATAGGAAGCATGGCTGCTTCCATAAATTCTTCCTGTGTCAGTTCTCCACTCTCATAGGGCACCACTGCTGTTTCGTTTATTTCAGTAATGGTCGGACTCATAATAAAAAATGTTAAAAACAAAGCCAAACCAATCAAAACCTGATTGGGCGGTGCTGTCTGAGTGTTTAATGCCGACCTGGTAAAATGCAGCACGATAATGATTCTGGTATACGACGTCAGACAAATCAGTAGGGTTGGTGCCAGTGCAATCAAAGTCAATGTAATCAAAATTCTGAGAGAACTGTTCAATTCACCGTTACTACCATTGATTTGTATAGATAAATCACTGGAAATGTTTTGTTCCATCAGGTCTTCCGGTTCCTCTGCCCATCCGGGTTCATGCACCGTGGTCCTGTCTTCATCCATACTGCCGCTCTCATTCCGTTCGCTGGCATATGTTACCATCCCCTGACTAATACACAATATGCCCACCGTAATCAGTAGGCATATTATTTTCAATATTCTTTTTCCGGGAATAAAATTTACTAGCTTATTCACTTTAATTCTACTCTTCTTTCGTTCCATCATTTTTGCCGGAATTAATCAGTTTCGCCTTTTCGAGAATCCCTTTAAAGTCGATAGAAGTTTTTCCTCCCTCCGACACAAGTTCAAGCTGTTCCTTGGGAATTTCGCCCAGCAGGGTTACGGTATCCTTACACACGGCAACCGCCACATAGGTATCACCCATACGCAAAATCTGAACATATTTATTTGCTGTCAGACGACAAGTCTCAACCACTTCAATATTTCGGTTTGAACTCTGCATTTTCTGGTACTTTGCAATCCATCTGGTAGTCCACAATGTAATGGCAAGCACACCGACAAAAATGATTAGCACAGTTAAAAACCGGGCCAGGTCATCTCCTGTTCCCCCTATGGTAAGAAACATTAACCGATAACCTTCTTAACCGCTTCCAAAACTCTGTCTGCCTGGAAAGGTTTTACAATAAAGTCTTTTGCTCCGGCCTGAATGGATTCAATAACCATGGCCTGCTGGCCCATTGCAGAACACATGATGATTTTAGCGCTACCATCACCTTCTCTAATCTTTTTAAGAGCTTGGATGCCATCCATCTCCGGCATGGTAATATCCATAAGTACCAAATCAGGTTTCAATTCATTGTATTTCTCTACACCCTTCAAACCATTTTCAGCTTCACCGACAACGTTGTAACCATTTTTGGTTAAGATGTCCTTAATCATCATTCTCATAAATGCTGCGTCATCAACGATTAAAATATTTTTTGCCATTGTTTTTTACTCCTTGTACTTTATTTTACAATTTCTGTTACTCTTACGCCAAAACTCTCTTCAATTACAACCACTTCTCCACGGGCTACAAACTTCCCGTTTACCAATACATCTATCGGTTCACCGGCTATTCTCTCCAACTCAATAATCGTACCCGGTGCGAAGTCTAAAATATCTGCAATGGACTTGGTTGTCCTTCCAAGTTCTACCGTTACCTCAAGAGGAACATCCATGATCAAATTGATGTTTTCCTGACTCACGCTGCTGAGCATATCTGCAGAAAATGTTTGAAATTGTGCCGGCTGAACATTTACGTTCTGGGGCATCGCCATCTGGGGCATTCCCATCTGAGGCATCATCGCCATCTGAGGCATTCCCATCCCCGGCATTCCCATCTGGGGCATTGTCATCTGAGGCATTGTCATCTGGGGCATTCCCATCTGAGGCATCCCCATCTGTGACTGCATATCCATCTGAGGGGCTGTCATTTGGGGCATCGGTGCCGGCTCCGGTGTGTATTCCGGTACAGGTTCCGGTTCAGGTTCCGGTTCCGCCTGTTGTACCATAAAATTATTAACAAGTTTCTTTGCAAATTCAATGGGATAGAGCTGCATGATCGTACTATCAACCATTTCATCAATCTGCATCCTAAACGAAATCTTGACAAAAGTACCTGACAGGAACTCTGCTATCTCCCCACCCGATCTGATATTTGCCAAATCAAGCAAATTCGCCTCCGGCGGGCTGATATCAATCATCGTACCAAACATTGTAGAAAGAGAGGTTGCTGCAGAACCCATCATCTGGTTCATAGCTTCTGAGATGGCACTGAGATGCAAATCATTAAGCTCACCTTCCGTGTTGGTTCCGTCGCCGCCCATCATTAAATCTGCAATAACCTTAACGTCATGCTCTTTCAATACCAGAATGTTTGAACCATCCAAACCTGCTGTATATTGGATCTGTATAAAAACACATGGTTTTTCATAGATTTCAAGAACATTTTTCCATTGGGACATTGTTACTACAGGTGTAGTAATATTAACTTTTCTGTTAACCAGGGAATACAGTGTGGTTGCTGACGAACCCATACTGATATTGGCAATCTCACCAACCGCATCCTGTTCCACGTCTGTCAACCATTCTCCGTCTGTATCCGGTTCATCTGTCTTTTCTTCAAAAGAATCTGATAAATCCATACCGCTAAGCAATGCATTTATTTCGTCCTGGGATAACATTCCTTCCATGTCTTATTCCCCCTCTCTAAGTACCGTTGCAACCCTGACAGCATATTTATCCTTGCTGGTACCGGGTAAAGCGGTAAACTTTTTTATATTTCCCACATAAATTTTTAGTTCTTCTTCCACATGGGTGTCTAATCTGATTACGTCACCTATTTGAAGTCCTGCAAAATCGCTGACAGAGATGGTACTCTTTCCTAAAACAGCCTTCAAAGGTACGTCTACTCGTTTAAGAAGCATACCGATATGTTCTTCGTAATTCTCATCCTGCTTTTCCTGCATTGCATACCAGTATTTTGTATTCAGTCTGTCCATGATATCTTCCAAGGTGAAGAACGGAAGACAAACTGTCATCATTCCCTCAACATCTCCTATTTTCAAATTCAGCGTTACAATCGCTATCATGTCATTTGGAGAAATAATCTGTGCAAACTGTGGATTGGTTTCCAACCTGTCAAGCATGGGACTGATGTCCAATACGTTTTTCCATGGCTCCCTCAAAAGCTGCATACAGATTACGAGAATCTTTTCTATAATCGTCATCTCAATTTGGGAAAATTCCCTGTTTTTTTCCAAAGGATTTCCCTGTCCGCCAAGCATCCTGTCTATCATCGCATAGCCGAGATTCGTTCCCAGTTCAATGATAATATTTCCTGCAAGTGGTTGGAAATTGACAATTCCTAATATAACAGGGTTAGCCAACGCATTTGTAAATTCCGAAAAGGTAACCGTTTCAGAACTTGCCACGCTAACCTGTACGTTTTTTCTAAGATATACCGGAAGATTAGTGGAAAGTAATCTTCCATAATGTTCAAAAATAATTTCCAGCGTCCTTAAATGTTCTTTGGAGAACTTTGCAGGGCGTTTGAAATCATAATTCTTAATTTGCTTTTCGTCTGCGCTCTGGATTTGTTCCATATCCAATTCGCCTGTTGATAACGCCGCAAGCAAATTGTCTATCTCGTTTTGGGACAACACGTCGCCCATGAAAGTTCACCTCCCGTTTTTTTATTTTCCGCAAGAGGCTACTGATACTTCACGTCTCCGCATGCAACTTTGTATATAAATCTGGAATTATACATTTTTTGTAGTTTTGCTACAATCTCAGCATAAATTCCTTCGGAATTACTTTTGAATTCTTCCAATGTGTGAGATCTTACAACAGAAATAATCTCACTCTTAATCATCTCTTCACGTGCTGTCAACTGTTCTGCCGTACCATACTTTTCATAATCTTCATGCATGGTGTTCATGTAAATCGTCACCTTCATCATTGCATAATGATCTTTCGTATCGTCACCACCACCGGTTTTCAACGGAATAGTCATGGTTTCTGAAATCGTATAGGTAGCTGTATTCTCTATTGACACATTTTCTTCATCTTGACCGGTCGCGAGTTCAATGTCTAATACTGTAGCAATTTTACCAACTAACGTAGTTGTACTTTTCATCGCTCCTGTCACACTAAACATCATAATCGCAGTCATAACAATATTTACAACCAAGAGAGCCAAAATCAATACCGACAATATGTTTTTTTTCATATCTGCTCCTTATCTGTCCCTATTTTGTGCTACCATCCCTGTAAATTCTAATCTCTACACGACGGTTTTTCGCTCTGCCTTCTGCTGTAGAGTTGTCAGCAACCGGCATATACTCACCTCTTCCGGAGTGTTTCACCATAGCCGGATCCAACATCGTATTTTCCATCAGGAAATTAAATACGGTAAGTGCACGGCCCGCACTAAGTTCATCATTATTAACATATTTCACGTCATGGTTGGGGACATTATCCGTGTGACCTTCAATTTCAATCACACCATCTGAGCCGTAACGTTCCAATATGACACAAACCTTCTCCATGATAGGCAGTGAACCTGTCTTCAACTCAACCTCACCCGGATCAAACAAAATAGAACCGCTAATTGTAAGTTCCACATATTGTGAAGTAAAGGTCATTTCCACTTCATCCTGAATGTTATTCTCTTCCAAAGCCTCAGCAATCTGTTCTGCCTTGTCTTCCATCTGTCCCAGTTCCATGTCTTCAATCTTACCGGCCAACATTTCATACTCATTGACCTCTTCCGAATCCACTTCACTGTCAGCCGGTTTTCCGGTACTGTTTATGTATTCGTCCAGTTCATTCAACTGACTGACACCGTTACTGATAAGAATACCATCACCGATGGCCGTTGCACCGGATGTCCATATACTGAAAGTCTGATTCATGGAAGCTGCTACAGCCTTCAGTTTCTCTTCGTTTACAGTAGACATCGAAAACAATAACACGAAGAAACAGAGTAAAAGGTTCATAAGGTCACTGAAGGTAGCCATCCACGCCGGTGAACCCGGTGCCGGAGTCTCTTCTCTGCGCTTTGCCATTTACTCTTCACCCCCTGCATCTTCCTCAACCGTTCTGTCCTTAGGTGCCAGGAAAGATTTCAGTTTTTCTTCTATTACACGGGGATTTTCACCAGCCTGTATAGACAACAAACCTTCAATCATAATTTCTTTAATCATCATCTCCAGATTGTTATTGGCTTTCAATTTATTTGCAACCGGTATTGCAATCCAGTTCGCAAGCAAGGAACCATACAAAGTTGTGATAAGCGCAACCGCCATAGCAGGTCCGATAGCACTTGCGTCCTCCATGTTGTTAAGCATATTTACCAAACCAACCAGAGTACCAATCATACCCCATGCCGGGCCCATGGAAGCAATATTTTCCCAGAACCCGATTTTCGTTTTATGTCTGTCATCCAAACTCATAAGTTCTGTTTCCATAATAGCACGAACCAATTCCGGATCTGTACCATCTACAATGAGCAGGATACCTTTTCTAAGGAAAGGCTCTTCCAAATCTGCCGCTGCTTCTTCCAAAGAAAGTAAACCTTCTTTTCTTGCGACATTGGAAAGTTCAATAATTTTTTGAATCACTTCTGCAGTATTGGCATTAGGCACTTTGAAAATCAGTGAAATACTTTTTAGTCCTGCCACATAGTCACTCATGGAATATTGTGTCAAAACCGCAGCAAAAGAACCGCCGAAGGTAATCAGTGCTGAAGGAAAGTTCAAATAGGAACCTATTGCTGCAAAACCACCCGCGTCTAAAATTCCGAATACTAGCATGCCGAAACATACAATTAAACCGATTATCGATGCTAAATCCACAAAAATCACCTAACATTCTGCAATTTCTGAAATTAATCTGCAAAAATATCCTTTCTATACAATTTTACTAAATTTTTCACTTCTTGTCTACTTTCTTTTACAATAATTTTTCTACCTGTGGTAAGGGTCATAACCGTATCAGGAGTCTCCTCCACTATCTCAATCAAATCCGAATTTATAAGGATTTTTTGTCCTCCAAGCTTCGTTACTTCTATCATATTTCATCCCCATTTCCATAAAAAGAAATCCTATAGCAAAAGGGTCCGGCGGTTATTTCCCGCCGACCCCTTCCTATTTACTTAAAAACTATCGTTTCAGGTTGGTCAGTTCCTCCAACAAAGTATCTGAAACTGTAATAATACGGCTGTTAGCCTGGAAACCACGCTGAGTCGTAATCATTTCCGTAAATTCTGCGGAAAGGTCTACGTTACTCATCTCCAACTGGCCGGTAGACATGGTTCCGCCGTTTACGGTTATGTCAATACCGATGCCATCGAACTCGCCGGAGTTCATGGATGCTGAATACAGGTTGTTTCCCTGTTTTTCAAGACCGGATGCATTCGCAAATTCTGCTACCGCAATCTGGCCAAGAAGCTTTGTCATACCATTATCGTAAGATGCATAAATCATACCATTCTGCTGAATAGCCACACCACTCATCTCACCAAGTTTTCGTCCCATTCCAAGACCTTTCAGGTCACCGGATGTGGCCGCCACGGTACATGCTCCGCTGTTATCAAACATGGAACATTCCGAGAAATCAATCTCAATATCAGAGAAATTACCACCGAGAAGAGAAAGATTGAGTTTCGCACTTGTCACTGTACTGGTTTCATCTCCAATACCGGTAAAAGGTCCGTTTGCAGCATCAAAGTTTACAATGATACCGTCAAATATACGGGAGTCTGTACCAAAACTGTCAACCGTTTCGCCGGCAGCTGTTGCTTTGTTACCAAGGGCCATTGCACTGGGAGTTTTGGAATGTGCTGCATTTGCAAATAATGTCTGCAAAGAAAAGGTTCCACTGGTGAAATTTTCACCCTGCTCTGCAACCAAATCCTTCTGCAATCCTAAAAATTCCTCTACACTGCCTTCATAGCCATAAGCTTTTGCCAATTCGTTCAGGTATTTGTCACGGGTTGCAATCACCGTTTCATCTGTACTGAGCAAATTGCCTGTGTTATCAAAAATCGCCTGCAAATCGGCAGCAATTGTGTCATCACTCTTGTATTTTAATGTAGTTCCGTCCCAATAATATGTACTGGTATCCAGGGCAACTGTACGCTCGGTGTTCTGTTCCGCTTCTCCGTTACCGATAGACACTCTTTCCATTCCGTTTGCAGTCTCTACATTCAGGTCAACTTCCGCACCGGTAGAATCCAGGATTTTCTCCAATTCCACACTGTAACGGTTTGTCTCTGTAGACTGCTTAAACACCAGTCGTGCTGTATAGGAATAACCAAGGGCATCATAGAAGTTCAAGTTGATTGCCTTACCGGAAGTACTTGTTACGTCTGTATTGTTCTTATCAATGATACCGGAAACATAAGCTTTTGAAGTAGCCTCAGGGGGATATGTCATGTTTGCCGCACTCATGATACGAAGTGCAGAAACGGTATCCTGCTTAATGCTCATTGTCTCCTCATCAACCTGCCATCCCATTACGTTAAAACCGTTGCTGGTCATAGCCAGGTTACCTGCTCCGTCTACATAGAAAGAACCGTCTCTGGTAAAGAAATTATCGCTACCGTCGCTAACTACAAAGAAGGCATCCCCGTTAATCATAATATCAAAGGGATTTCCTGTGGACTGTGCTGCACCCTGTGTTGAAATATTTGTATTAATTGCACCGGTCTTAACACCAAGACCAATCTGTCTTGCGTTAATACCACCGGTTCCTGTTGTAGCGTTGGGACCTGACGCACTCTGTGTGGTCTGGCTCATCAAATCGCTGAATACCATGGAACTGGATTTGTAAGCTGTGGTATTTACGTTAGCGATGTTGTTACCGATAACGTCCATTCTTGTCTGGTGTGATTTTAAACCTGATACACCAGAAAAAAGTGATCTCATCATAATTAAATGACCTCCTGTTTTTCTCCAACTTCCGACTCTTTTCATTTCCCTCTGTCAGTCAGGAAATGTAAGCCTCCTCAAAAGGTCCGGCTAAATAATTACTGCTCCGTCGATGTTGGTAAATACATTTTCATAAGTTTCCGTCTGGTCCATGGCGGTGATAACCGTCTGATTGGGTACGTTCACTATAAACGCCAATTGATCCATAAGCACCAGGGAATCCTGAATTCCTTTCTCTCCCGCTTTTTTCGCGCCATTGCTCAAACGCTCCATCTGGCTTGGCGAAAGTGTAATCTGCCTGTCAGCCAATCTGTTAACCGCATGCTTGGAAAATTTCAGTTCACCACTCTGCAAAACACCTTGTCCGGTGGTTTTTGCCTCCAAAATATCTCTAAAGGTCGTCTGAACATTTCCCGTTTTCTTTACGGTATTATTTTGGTTTAAGTACTGGTCTTGAAGCTGTTCTATGGAGAGATAATTGCTACTGTTAACTCTCATTTTTGTCACCTGCTCCATCCGTGTTGCCTGTGTCTGTGTTTCCTGTTTCTGTGTTTCCGTTCTGATTTGCTTCGGCCATCTTCCTAAGTTCATCTAATTTTGCAACATACTCATTCAAAGATGTTACCAAATCCGTTGCAACAAATGTCTTTTCATAATCATTCATTGCATCATAGGAAGTTTTCAGTTCATCAATCACTGCACCGTCAGTCTCAATCGTAATGTTATGTACTGCCGGAAGTTTCGCAAGTTTTGTTGCCCACTCTGTTCCCTTTGCATAAGCAGCCATATAATCCTTATCAGAAATGGTATATAAATCATCCAAGCCGTAAAGAGCCTCATTAATCGCCAGATAAGGCTTGCCGTTCTCATACACAACATATTCAACCTTACCCTGTATCAAAGTCTCTTCCCCGGTTGCTCCGGTTGTCTTTACATACACTTCCTGTCCTACAAGGGCGGATGCTCTCTGCAAATCCATACTTGCACTCATATTCTGCAAGGATTCAACCTGTGAGAACTGAGCGTACTGTGAAATATATTCCGTGTTAGAAGTAGGTTCCAACGGGTCCTGATATTTCATCTGTGCCACCAACAACTGCAGGAACGCTTCTTTGTCCATTGAATTGTTGCTGCTTGTTGCTTTCGAAAGAGATGACTGTGATGAGCTTTCCACTAATTTCCCGTCTATTACCTGCTGTATTAACGCCATATGTCCTCCTTTCCGCCTTTCTGTCAGACTGTGTAATCTACCGTATTTCCGTTTTGCGCCATCATCTCTGATGCCAGTTTGTCTTCCTCTGCAAGTTCTTCTGTGGGTATATCCTCAAGTTCCCGCAAATTCAATCTTCTGACTCTCAGCTGCGGCCTGCTGTCATTGCTTTCGCCGGGCTGGTTTTGTTTTCCCTGTTCCAGATTTTTTTCAAATCCGCCGGTCTGTACACTGACTTCAATTGCTTCAACTCTGACACCTTGTTCTTTAAAGGTTTCCTTGAGTTGAATCATCTGGCTTTCCAAAGCTTCTTTTACCACTTCGTTTTCCGTTGTGAACTGTGCTGTGATAACGCCGTCTTTTGATGCAATACGAATTTGCAATGTGCCCAGATTTTCAGGATGCAATTGCATTTCCAGTTGTGTCATTCCATCGCCAACATTGACTTTCATGAAATCCATAATCTGATTCATAATCATCTCTGTTTCCGCCGAGAAATAACCTTCTGTAGGAATTGTGCTTGTCACACTTGTCACATTCTGCTGGTTCAGCATATTCTGTGCAAATGTACCTTGCGCATTGTTTGCAAATCCATTGTCCTTAGTTTGTGCATTGTCTTTTTGACCACTTTCCTGTACGGTCATGGTTTGTTCTTTTGTGCCGGTCATTTCTTTACCGTCCGGCTCGGTATTGGTCACGGTTTTTATCTCCGTGTCCTGTCCGAATGCGTCTGCTACCGGTTCTTCCATTTCCTGAAGTCCCTCTGCTGCAACTGTCTGTTCCAGCAACTGAACAATCTCATCCCGGCTCAATCCTGTTAACCGCTGAATCTCCGCAAGACCATCTTCCAAAGTCTTGTTCAAATCACGGAATGTTGCATACAGTTCTTCATTGGTAAGTAAAGACAAGCTATCGCTCTCTCCTCCTGCCGCAACCAAAAACTGCATCAAATTTTCCCCGTTCAGCAAATCTACAGGTTCCATTCCCAGTTCATTCATCAGGCTCTGCACTTCTTCCATGCTCATTCCAAGCTGTGTCGCAATCTGAACAAGCATTTGTCCAGCCAGTTCCTCTGCCGCTTCCAGCGCTTCATCTTTACCCGCTTCCAAGGAATCCGCTTTGGTTTCCGCGCCTCGGGTTTCATCTGCTTTCAAGACAGGTTCTTCTTTTACCTTTCCTTCAGCGGACTTTTCCACTTTTGTTCTGGAAGCCACCTGGCTTTTTTCTGTAGCAGTTCCTTCCGTGGACTGAGATCCGGATTGTTTCTGCAGCACATCCGAAAAGTTACCTTCTGTTTTTTCTTTCAAAACAGACTGTGATGTCATATTAAGCATAGCGCTCATGACATCGTTACTTACAGGTGTACTAGTCATTCACATTTCTCCTCTCTGTAGTTGTCAAGGTTCCCGTTCTTTGATAAGAACATCTATCACAAAATCCCTATAGGACCCTATGATTAATTTATATATCGGACATTTATCCCTATTCCTTAAGACTCCGGATCCATTATTTTTGTTAATTTTGCAGCCACATCAGGATCCATAACGCCAAGGATTGCACCCCTGTCCTCTGCACTCATTACATTCAAGATTTTTGCCACTAAATCCAGATTGTCTGTCATGGATTCAAACACACCTGCAGCCTGTTTCGGCTTCATGGAAGCCGAAGAATATGCCGCCGCATAATCCTGGATTTCCTTGCTCTCCTCCAGCTGGATTACGACCTGCTTATACAGATATTCCGCAGTTGCCGGGTCCATCTCCTCGTAGAATTTGCGGTATTCTTCTACCCCGGGGCCATTTTCGGCATAAATTACTTCTTCGTAAAACTCTGTCTTAATGCGCTGGAACTCAATTTGTTTACTCTCGAACTCCTGCAGTCTGGCAATTTCCGCTTTCAGTTCGGCAATGTCTTCTTCCTTGCTCAAGGTATTGCTCTTTGCCTGCTCCACTTCCTGCTGCAATCGTTCGATTTGTTCCAATGCTTCCATCAAGGTATAACCTTCCGGATTCGTAATCTCTCCGTCACCTGAAGGCACTTTGGTTTCCGGTAAAATCTTATTGATAACCGGTACATCTTTCAAAATAGGTTTCAACACACCGGAACCGAAACCACCTACGTCCAATTTAATAATAATACAGATAATTCCAATCCAAACCGCAACAATGGCTATGGTCGCAAAGAAGGTAAATACTCCGTTCCCTTCCTCATCGTCCAAAGCAGCCTCTTGGGCAGCAAGCTCCCTTGCTCTCTTTTTCGCCTCTTTCTTCTGCTTTTTGCGGTCGTTTTTGAATTTTTTCCGCTCGTCTTCTAACTTCTTTTTGTCCATCAGCTGTAAATCTGTGTTTTTAGCCATTATGCTTCGCTCACTTTCTGTCCGTAAGTATAACTGGTCAATTCATCAATTTCTTTACTCTCTTTGCGGTTTTCTTCCCGCATAAATTCTTCAAAAGCTTTCTCCCTGAGGGTTTCCTGGGTCTTTCTCTCCCTCATGACCTCCTGAAGTTTTAACCTGGCACGTTCCACTGCCGCTTCTGCAATTTGAATACGCACCTTTTGTTCCTTGATATATTCATCCATCTTTATAAGGGCAGCCTTATTTTCCCGGATATCCTGAACATGAAGTCCGCCTGTCAGAAGTCTCTCCGCTTCTTCTTCGTAACCTCTTTTTCTTTGAAACAAAGCTTCCAGTTTTTCTTCTTCCTCATCCAGTGCAAGTTTTGCCAGCGCAAACTCTTGCTTTGCCTGGGTTTCCATTTTCAGTTTAACATCCAGAATACTCTGCATTTTATAGCGGAATTTTGCCATCTCTCATTATTCCTCAAATAATTCCTTCAGCATCTGCAATGCCTGATTATAGTCAAATTTTTCCTCTACATCCTGGCGCAAGAATTCATTTACTGCACTGATTTTTTCAATTGCATAATCAATCTCAGGATTGCTTCCCGGTTTGTAAGCTCCTATATTAATCAAATCTTCCGCTTCATTGTATGTGGCCAGTACGTTTCGTAATTTACCTGCAAATTTTTTATGCTCACCTTCCACAATCTGACTCATACAACGGGAAATACTCTGCAGAACATCAATGGCAGGATAATGGTTTTTATGAGCCAACTTACGGCTAAGCATAATATGCCCATCTAAAATACTTCTGGCAGTATCGGTAATGGGTTCATTAAAATCATCTCCATCTACAAGCACCGTGTATAGGCCGGTGATAGAGCCCTTTGCATCGCGGCCCGCTCTCTCCAAAAGTTTTGGCATCTCCGAATAAACACTGGGAGGATATCCTCTTGTTACAGGCGGTTCGCCGCTTGCCAGTCCGATTTCTCTCTGCGCCATACTAAATCGTGTCAGGGAATCCATCATAAGCAGAACATCTTTACCCTGATCGCGGAAATATTCCGCAATAGCAGTGGCAGTTTGTGCCGCTTTTTTTCTCTCAAGAGCCGGTTTGTCAGAGGTTGCAACCACAACAATAGAGCGCTTCATACCTTCTTCTCCCAAGTCTCTTTCTATAAACTCACGAACTTCTCTTCCACGTTCTCCTATAAGTGCAATTACATTGACATCCGCCTTTGTATTTCTGGCAAACATACCCATAAGAGTTGACTTACCCACACCGGAACCAGCAAAAATACCGATACGTTGGCCTTTTCCTACTGTAATCAAGCCATCAACCGCTTTTACACCCAACGTCAAAATCTCATCGATAATAGTTCTGCTCATGGCATCAGGCGGCTTTGCCTCCACAGAATAGGTTCTTCCCCGCTTTACTTCCCCGCCATCCACAGGTCTTCCCAGACCGTCCAATGTACAGCCAAGCAGATCCTCGCTCACTTCTACGAAAAGCGGGCTGCCGGTGCCAAGCACCCTGCACCCCGAACCAATTCCATCAACATTCTCATATGGCATCAGCAAAGTTCTTCCGTCCTTGAATCCTACTACCTCGGCCATAATCGGTTTTACATTTTCACTACCGGGAAAAATCTGGCATAATTCACCGAGTTTTGCATCCGGACCTGCGGACTCAATCGTAAGCCCTACCATGTTAACTACTTTCCCCAGTTTTCTAAAAAACTGTTGATCCGTTATTTTACTGTATTTTGAAAAATCTATCTTCCGTGTTTCCAATCCATTTCACCCGGATTTTACTCCGGCCTTTCATAAGATAACAATTTCAGTTTTCCCGATAGTTCTTCTAATTCTGTCCCCAAACCACAATCAAAAATGCCTGTGGCAGTTTCAATCTGGCATTCATTACGTTCCAAATTTAAATCTTCCACAATTTCAATACTACATCCCGGTACCCCAACTGATTCCTGCAACTGTTTTTTTTGCATGCTTACATAAGGGTAGTCTTCCGCAGACACATGAACCGTAAATTCCTTGCAACCTTCTATTTTACGGATAGTAGAACTAATAAGATGTATCAAAACTTCCCGATATTTACTAAGTTCCACATGGAAAATCTGCTCATATATCCCCGTCAAAGTATCGATAAAGCGGGGTTCAAGACTATCAATCAGACTTTGATATTCGTGCTCCATCTCCAACATCTGTTGTCTCATGGTTTTTTCTTTTTCAAGATATTCCTGCTCTGCCTGACGTTTTCCTTCCGCATAGCCTTTTTCTCTTGCCTCTTCCAAAACCCTGCGACGTTCCTCATCCAGTTGCTGTGACGCCTCACGTTTTATGATTGCAATATCATCCATTGCCTTTTGCATCAATTCTTCAGGAGTGGGTATCACCGGAATCTCTTCTACAATGTTTTCACTGTATTCAACGGCTTCTATTTCTTCTTCACTTAACACACCTAAGTGCTCCACATTTAAACCGCCGACGAATCCTTCCTCTGCAACCTCTTCCTGTGCTTCTGCAGCTGCCTTTTCTTGTAAAAGATATTCTTCTACTCTCTTTGCAAGCAGTTCATTCGTATCAATTACCCTTTTTTCATCTTGCTTTACATAGGTATATTGAACTTTTAACACATTACTAGACAACGATCTCGTCACCTCCGCCTCTGGAGATAACAATCTCGCCTGAATCTTCCAGTTTTCTAATAATATTTACAATCTTTTGCTGTGCTTCTTCTACGTCCTTCATACGTACAGGACCCATAAATTCCATGTCTTCCTTGATCATAACCGCCAGACGTTTGGACATGTTATTAAAGATAGCAGTCTGTACCTGTTCGTTTGTACTCTTAAGTGCAACCGCCAAATCATTATTATCCACATCACGCAGCACACGCTGGATCGCTCTGTCGTCCAAAAGCAGAATGTCTTCGAATACAAACATCTTCTTTCTGATTTCGTCTGCCAATTCCGGTTCTTCGATTTCCAAAGTTTCCATGATATGCTTTTCTGTTCCACGGTCTACAGTATTCAAAATCTCTACCACCGCATCTACGCCACCGATGATAGTGTAGTCCTGGTTGACCAGGGACGCAAATTTGGATTCCAACACTTTTTCCACCTCTTTGATTACATCCGGGCTGGTTCTATCCATAATCGCAATACGTCTCGCAACATCAGCCTGTCTGTCAGGCGGCAATGCAGCGATAATAATGGCAGCCTGTCCGGATGACATATAAGACAAAATAAGTGCGATTGTCTGCGGATGCTCGTCCTGAATAAAGTTGAGGAGCTGGGTTGCATCCACCTTCTTGATAAATTCGAAAGGCTTTACCTGCAAGGAAGCAGTCAGCTTGCTGATAACCTCCACTGCCTTTTCGGCACCGAGAGCATGCTCCAAAAGTTCCTTGGCATATCCGATACCACCTTCCGCAATATACTGCTGTGCAAGACACACTTCATAAAATTCATTAATAATCTCTTCCTTCAATTGCGGAGTAACACTCCTTGTATTTGCAATCTCCAGAGTCAATTCTTCTATTTCTTCTTCCTTCAGGTGTTTAAAAATACCTGCCGATCTCTCCGGACCCAAAGTAATCAACAATATTGCTGCTTTTTGTAATCCGCTTATTCCACCGTCAAATCCTCTCATAGCTGCAGATTACCCCCAATCCTCGTTTAACCAGTTTCTGAGTAAGTTTGCTGCCAATTCCGGATTGTCATCCACAAACTTCTCAATCATCTTTCTGGTTTCAGACTTCGTTTCAAGTTCAATATCCTCAACTTCAGGCTCCGGCACAGACTGAAGAAGGGTTTCCACGGAAAGTTCCTCTTCCTCGGATACCACCTTTCTGCTGGATGTACTTCTTACAAGTACAAATGCCAACAAGCCTAAAATAATGACAATTAACACAATAGAAAGAACATCCGTTGTACTTACAGCTAACCCTTCCGCATCTACAAATAAAGGCTCTTCATATGCCAGGATTGTAATCTTATCCCGCGGAATTCTGGTCGCATTTGCAACAGCCTCATACATTTCTTCATCTACAACAAGTTTTTTAATACTGTTGTTTGCCAATTTATACGCTTCCCAGTTTGTTCCCGCAAGAAGCCCCTGTCTCTTCACATCTTCTTCTTTGATTACCCGGTAACTGATTGCAGAAATGGACATGGAAGAACTCTCATACTTTATTACACCCGGAGCAGTAATAGCACTCTTCATCTGTTCGTTAACCAGATAATCAATTTCCTTTTCGGATACCGTGGATTCACTGTTTTCTCCCGTTTGCCACAAATATCCGTTTTCATCATTGGAATCCGTTCCCGGAACGCCTCCGCTGGCACCGGTATTTTCTGATTCATACTCGTAATAATGGGAATAATATCCCTGGTCTTTTCCATCCGGAACAGAGTAAGTGTGCAAAACATCCTCATAGCTGGAATAATCCACTTCCAGATTACTTGCAACCGAAACAAGATCATACTGTTTCGTTCCGATCAGCACCTTGGTTACCTCATCCCCAAGCAAGCCTTCTGCCTGAGTCTTTAACTGCAGCATAGAACTTGCCTTACCGCTGATCGAATAATCTTCTTCACCGGAATAAAGCAGGTTTGCATCTGTATCCACAATTGTAATATTTTCAATACTTGTACCAAGACCGGTTGCAATAGCTTTTGCAATATTTGCCGCCTGTTCTGTTGTCATCCTATCCCGCAAAGTAAGCTGTACATAAGCCGAAATCTCTTTGCTGCTTGCAAGCAATGTACCGGATTGGTCCGGAATATCAAGCATAACATCTGCCTGTTTTACTGCATTCTGGCTCTCGATAGCTTCTTCAAGCTGTCTTTCCATAAACACTTCATAACGGCGCTGTTTATCTGCTTCTGTAATGGAAAAACCACCTGTTGTAACATCGTCAATAGACCAGCCATCCGGCACATAACCTGCGGAAGCTACCGCAAGACTTGCCTGGGATACCTGGCTATTTGCCACACTGATTTGCAATGCATCATCCGATATCTCATATATAATCTCAGCTTCATCCAAAATCGCCTGGATTTCCGCCGCTTCTGTTGTTGTCTCACAAGTTCTCCAAAGTGTATATTGGGGTTTTGAAAAAACATAAATTAAAATAGCAAACGTAAACACAACCACCGCTGAAATGCTGATGATAATTGTCTGTTGCTTTGATGTAAATTTATTCCACCACCCCAGAACCTTTTGAAGCAGTTCTTTTGCCTTTTCCTGCATGTCCCGTCTCCTTGACTCTTTTGCCGTTTAATTATATTTGCATATTCATAATTGTCTGATATGCTTCTAAAATTTTATCCCTGAGTGCAACTGTATACTGCAACGCAGTTGAAGCCTTTTGCAAGGCAATTGTCAGATCATGGGTATTCTCCGTCTCGCCTAAAGCCCATTTAATCTCTTCGTTTTCATAATCCGACAAATAACTGTTTGTAGTCTGTATGTTACTAATTGCAGTGTCCAAAAAAGAATCAAACAACGTTCCATCTGTTTTGACGCTGTCTGCAGACAAACCATCGGACAGAAGTCCTGTCTTGGTCAAATCAGTTACCGAATTTATATTTGTGCCGTTTCCAAGTGTTGAAATCCCACTGATTCCTGAGAAATCCATACCTGTTTTCTCCCTTTCATATACTAATTATTTATACTTTGTTTTTTTCACACATAACTAATTACTGTGAGATTTCCAAACCTTTCAGTGCCATGGATTTGCTGGCTGAAAACGCGGTTGCATTCGCCTCATAAGATCTGCTGGCATCAATCAGATTGGTCATCTCCGTAACAATATTTACATTGGGATATGTAACATATCCGTTCTCATCCGCATCGGGATGAGAAGGGTCATAAACCATATTCATATCGGTCCATGTATCTTCTTTCACGGAAGTGATTTTTACACCGCTTCCCACATAACTGCTGCGTCTCTCGTTAAAAATACTGCTAAAAGAAGTACCAGGACCTGCCCCTTTCTCTTCGAACGTAACAACCTTTCTGCGATAAGGAGTACCGTCTTCTGTTCTGGTTGTATTCGCATTTGCCACATTTTCGGAAATAACATCCATACGATATCTCTGGGCTGTCATTCCTGACGCATTAATATTAAATGCTGTAAACATACTCATACTTCAAATCCTCCTTAACTATTTCATTACCATCTTAAGGTTTGCAAATTCCTGGTTGATTCCGGCTATAAGGCCCTGATATTTCAACTGGTTTTCTACCAGCATAACGTTTTCATTTTCAATATCTACATTATTTCCATCCAAACGATAGGATAAATCCGCATTATCCGTATAAACTTCCCCATGCAGCTTCGATAAATCAATTTTTCCCACTCTTTGGTCCATATTATCTTTGGAAGAAGCAGAACCCAGCGCCCTGCGGAGTTCAGACTCAAACGCAACATCCACTCGCTTATATCCGGGGGTATCATTGTTCGCAATATTATTGGAAATCGCCTCATTACGTTTCCATGAAGCATCTGCGGCTTTATCCAGTACATTGATATAATTAAAAGCTGATGAATTAATCATTTAAACCTCCTAAAAATCCATAGATAGTTACAGTCCGACCACCTTATTATATTATAAATTATTTAGGGAAAAAGACAACCCTTTTTACAAAAAAAGGACTTATGAATTACTCATAAATCCTTTTACCTTTTACTAATCCTTTAGTTCATTTTTTAGTTTTTACGGCTCTGTTTTTTCAGTTCTTCAATCTCATCAAATACGACATCATTGAGAACCTTTATATAAGTGCCTTTCATACCGGAGGAACGGGATTCAATAACACCTGCGCTCTCAAATTTACGGAGTGCATTAACAATAACAGATCTGGTAATTCCAACCCTGTCTGCTATTTTACTTGCAACCAGAATACCTTCCATACCGTTTAATTCATCAAAAATATGTGTGATTGCTTCCATCTCGGAGAAAGATAATGTGCTGATTGCAGATTTTACAACCGCCAATTTACGGCTCTCTTCTGCACTCTCTTCATTTACCGCACGGAGCATTTCCAATCCTACTACTGTGGAACCGTACTCACAAAGAATAATATCATCAATGTCGTAAGGCTGATCACACTTATAAATAAACAATGTACCGAGACGTTCTCCGGCAATCTCTATAGGCGTAATAATCGCCTGGAATTTTTTCACATTTGCACTGTCAAATCCAAGGGTGGCTAAATTCACATTTTCTTTTGTGGATAAAACGCCCAGCAAACGTTCATTTAACATAGCATCAATAAATCCACCGACTTTTTCGGAAATCAATTCGCCCAATGTCTCAACGCCCTCTGATTTACCAACACCCAGTACCTTGCCTTTTCGACTGATAACTAAAATGTTGGAAGTCAGAATTTCACGCATTACTTTGCAAATGTCATTAAACACCACTTTACTTGAATTGTTATTATGCAACAATTTACCGATTTTTCTTGTTTTATCCAGTAACTGCACACTGCTCATCCTTCGTTTCCTCCTACATTATAAGTTTCTACTTTCTTGCCAAAAACCCACTGCGGGGTATGTTTATTTTTATGTTAGCATGAATCTAAAAACTTTTCAATGAAAATTTGGTAATTTTCTGAAAATTTTATTTTTTATCCTTAATTTTGTCACACATAAATTCACAGTTTTCATCTGCACAAACTAATTTGTTTCCTTTTTCCAGCAAAACGCCTCCACAGGTAGGACATTTTTGGTCTACAGGTTTTTGCCATACCATAAAATCACAATCAGGATTTCCCACGCAACCAAAATATCTTCTGCCCTTCTTTGTTTTCTTTGCCACAATGTCTTTTCCGCATTTGGGACATTGCACACCTGTTTTTTCAAAGTAAGGCTTTGTATTGCGGCAATCCGGGAACCCGGGGCATGCCAGAAATCTTCCGTGAGGGCCATACTTTATTACCATGTTACGGCCGCACACATCACACACTTCATCTGAAACCTCATCACTGATTTTTCTTTCCGACTGTTCCTTCTGTGCTTTATTTACTGCTTCGTCCAAATCCGGATAGAAGTTTGCAATTACATTTTTCCAACTGACACTTCCAACTGCCACACCATCAAGCAGCGCCTCCATTGTGGCAGTAAAATTCACATCCACAATAGACGGAAATGCATTCTTCATCATATCATTAACTACTTCACCCAGTTCAGTGACATAAATATTTTTATTTTCTTTTACAATATATCTTCTTGCCAAAATTGTTGTAATTGTAGGAGCGTAAGTACTTGGCCGTCCGATACCCAGTTCTTCCAGTGCATGAACCAAAGAAGCTTCATTATAATGTGCCGGAGGTTGTGTAAAATGCTGCTTGGGATTCAGTTCCTTTAAAGCAAGCACACTGTCCTTATTTAAATCCTTGGACAGTACATTTCCTTCCTCTTCCTCCTTATCCTCTTCCCTGGAATACACATTCATAAATCCATCAAACAGCACCTTGGAGGCAGACACATTAAACACATGTCCGGCACCCTGAATCTTAACCGTTGTAGTTTCATACTTGGCAGGATTCATACGGCTTGCCACAAAGCGCTTCCATATAAGTTGATATAATCTGAACAAATCTCTTGAAAGCTGGTCTTTCACTTCAACCGGTGTTAAAGAAATCTGCGTGGGACGGATTGCTTCATGAGCATCCTGTATCTTCTGTTCATTCTTTTTCTCATTACCGCCACCGGCCGCATACTCTTCGCCAAACGTATCCTTAATATACTCTTCTGCCGCCGCTTCCGCTTCCGCAGATACACGTGTGGAGTCTGTACGCAGGTACGTAATGAGACCGATTGTTCCCATTCCTTTTATATCCACACCTTCATATAACTGTTGCGCCAAGCGCATGGTCTTTTGAGTGGAAAAATTAAGCACTTTGCTTGCTTCCTGCTGCAGTGTGGACGTTGTAAAGGGAAGCGGTGCCTTTTTGTTGCGTTCCCCTTTTTTCACTTCTGTAATTTCAAATTTTGCAGTATCCAAGGCAGCTACTATTCCATCTACCTGCTCTTTTGATGTAAGTTCTGTCTTGCCGTCTGTGGTCCCATAGTACTTCGCCACGAGTGGTTTTTTCTCACCTTCCACATTAAACGCAGCTTCTATAGACCAATATTCCTCCGGAATAAATGCGTTAATCTCGTCTTCCCTGTCACAAATAATTCTAAGGGCTACCGACTGCACGCGTCCTGCACTCAATCCTCTTTTGATTTTTGCCCAAAGAAGAGGTGAAATCCGATATCCCACCATTCTGTCCAAGCAACGTCTTGCCTGCTGGGCATTTACCAAATCCATATTAATCTCACGGGCATTTTTCAAGGATTCTTTTACTGCATTCTTTGTAATTTCATTAAATGCAATACGATATACCTTTTTCCCCTCTAACCTCAATGCAATCATTAAATGCCAGGAAATTGCTTCTCCTTCACGGTCAGGGTCAGTTGCCAGATATATCTTTTCTGCTTTTTTAACTTCCTTACGGAGTGCTGAAAGAATATCTCCCTTTCCTCTGATTGTAATATATTTTGGTTCATAATCATTTTCCACATCAATTCCAAGTGTGCTTACAGGCAAATCCCTAACATGTCCATTGCTGGCCATAACCTCATAATTTGCCCCCAAAAATTTTTTAATTGTCTTCACCTTTGCCGGTGACTCCACGATCACTAAGTATTTCGCCATAACAATCCCCATTCGTCCCTTATTTATCTATTACATCTTTACAGAAAAATATTTTATGCGTTTCTTCTATATATAATACCTAAAAAATTATACGTAATCGCCACCCACTATACACTAAAAAAAACGACAGTGCAAGGAATTTTTACTTTTTTTATTTTTTAGCCAAAACAGAAACTTCTTCTTTTGACAATTGTTCCCGCTTACTTTATCTTTCCGATATACTCCAGCAGCTCTTCAAAACCACCCTGAGGATAATTTGAAATTTCCTGCTCTTTACTGTTAATCAGACACTCCGTAAGCAGGAATACCTTCATGCCAAGTTGCTCCGCTATCATATCCTCTGCTACATCATTTCCCACCATCAAACACTCTTCCGGTTTCATACCAATCTTATTTAAAATCATTTCGTAATATTTCAGATTAGGTTTACAAAAACAGGAATTTTCATAGGTGGTGATAAGTTCGAAATCCTCCGGTGCAAGTCCCGCCCACTTAATACGGGCCTTGGTTGCAACAAAAGGAAACAACGGATTGGTAGCAAGAACCGGTATCATCCCCTTTTCCTTTACCAGATCTATTACTTTTTTCGCCACCGGATGAAAGCCGCAGGCTTCCTGTACCTTAGAAAACTCTGTGCTATAGAATTTGTCCAACTCCGCCTTGTCCTTGTGAACATGTTCCCCGTAAATAAGGGCAAAGGTATTCCAAAACGCCTCCTCATTTTTACAACTGCCATCGTTTTTTACCATGGCACCAACCCCTTTCCACACACTGTCTTTCACTGTCTCAGGGGCATATCCTAAAGTGGCAAGTTTTTTGCCCAGCAATTTAAAATATAAATGCATAAATTTATCATAATCCATGGGAAGCAATGTTCCATCTAAGTCAAACAGTACTGCTCTTATTTTCATCAACTATAATTCTCCTTTTTATAAATTGGGATTTGTGTAAGTGACAGATTGAAAATGGAGATTCGTATTTTGGTGGTTTTGTTTTTGGGTATATGCAGGGTTTAGAGTTCTCTATGCCCAAAAAGAAGCGAGATTCTGGTATTACTTTAGCTTTTTGACTATTTTAAAGATGACTTTGGGTATTGATGAAGAACAAATTGTCTGGTACCCAATTTTTTACCCAATTTTAGGTATAGGGAAAATGTAGAACTCTATATACCCAAAGGGAAACAAAAATAGTGTAAAATGACCCCAAACCAATTGATTTCGAAAAGAAATTGGGTATGGGAAAAAGAAGAATGCATATATACCCAATTTGGATTAAATTGATTAGGAATATATGTCGTCAAATCCCAATTTGTAAATGAGGATAAATATCAAAATCTTTACAAGCCTGCCGCCCATCTCTTGCATTGTTCAATTCGGGCACCGGAAGGATTGTCCCCATGTTCCGGGTCACATGAATACTGCGTTAAAAGTTCACAAGGAATTTGCGGACACTCACCACAATGCACAAGTCCCTTTTCCTGGCAACACATAGCCACCGGGCACTCTCCATGAAAAGGATGACCATTTGTGGCAATACAGCCCTCACACCCACAACTTTCTATGTATTCACATCCTTCACATCTAAGTCCGCATCTTGTATCAATCATACTAACTCCTTTCCCATGAACCTCAGAACTCTTTCGTCATTGTCCATCGTTCATTTTTGCTCTTTACAACATAATAACACAAAAAACATGACAGCAGTGTGTCATGTTTATATGTCTCAAATATATTTTTATATGTATCTGTTATATACTTTTTCAACTTCCTCTTTCATCCGCTGTCTAAAGTCTGCGGGAGCAATTACTTCAACCTTAGATCCCAGACTTAGGAACCAATTGACTGCATCTTCATAAGTAGAAAATCCCCGTTTCGCCAACAGTTTTCCATCTGCACAGGTACAAAACCAATCCGGTCCGTACTCTTCTACCAGACGATACTTCACACTGGCATCGTAAATTGCAGTAATCATAATATCATCGGTCATATGATTTCCAAATTCCATTTTCTCCTTTGGAATTTCCCGCTTCTCAAAGGTTTCCCCAGTCATTTCAAGTTCCCATAACCTTTTCAGCTTATACATACGGAAATCCTGTCTCTGCGGGTCGAAACCAAACACATACCAATCCGACCATTTAAATATAATCAGTGCAGGTTCAATCAATTTATCCTCTTCGCCCTTACCGTAATAATACCGGAAAGAAACGCACTTTCTTTTTTTGATTGCTATCTTCAATAGTTCTATCTTGTCAGACAAGCTATCTTTATAAAAGGAAGCTAAATCAATAACCATGTTATCCGCCAAAGGAATCATGCCTATTTTCTCTGTCAGATATTTTGCTCTCGGAGTTTTTGATACACTGTCAACCGAACTAAGTCCTACGAAAATAGCCTCCAGTTCCTCTGCCGTGAAAACTGACGTATCAAGTTGAAATCCCTCCATAATGGAGATGCCGCCTTCCGGTCCTCTGGTGGTAACAATAGGAATTCCCGCCTGACAAAGTTCCTCTATATCACGGTTAATAGTACGTTTTGATACCTCAAACTTTTCTGCAAGCCACGGAGCAGTTACTTTTCTTTTCTGTTGAAGAATCGTCACGATTCCAATCAAGCGTTCCATTTTCATACCGGCCACCTCCTTTTTACTTAATATATCATACCACACCTGACAGAATTCGCAAAGCACATATAAACACTATAATGCAAAATCCCCCAATGCATTACACATTAGGGGATTTCTTATAATAAAAATTATTTTTTAGGCTTATTTACCCATTTCTGCTCTCAGTTTTTCTGTGAGTGCAGGAAGGATCTTGTTCAGGTCGCCTACGATACCATAGTCTGCTGCATCAAAGATAGGAGCTGTCTCATCTTTGTTGATAGCGATGATGATATCGGACTCTTCCATACCAGCCAAGTGCTGGATAGCACCGGAGATACCGATTGCAAAGTATACGTTAGGACGAACAGTTTTACCTGTCTGACCAACCTGAAGGTCTTTGGATTTCCATCCAGCGTCTACAACTGCACGAGAGCAGCTTACTGTACCGCCAAGAACTTCTGCAAGGTCTTCAAGCAGTTTGAAGTTTTCTGCGCTGCCTACACCACGACCACCGGATACCAGGATTTTTGCTTCCATGATATCAACTGTGTCTACTACAGATTTAACTACTTCCAAAATCTCAACATATTTGTTGTCAGGTGTGAAGCCGGGGTTGAACTCTTCAACTACAGCTGTTCTGCCTGCTTCTCTGGGAAGTTTCTGCATAACGCCGGGACGAACAGTTGCCATCTGAGGACGGAAGTCAGGACAAGCGATAGTAGCGATTGTGTTACCACCGAATGCAGGACGAGTCATCAGAAGCTGATTGTGTTTCTGCTCTTTACCGGGAATAGGATTGATAGGGAAATCACCGATTTCCAGTACTGTACAGTCAGCTGTCAGACCTGTGTGAACTCTTGCGGAAACGCGGGGACCAAGGTCACGACCGATTGCTGTAGCACCTACAAGGAAAATTTCGGGTTTGTATTTCTCGATAACAGAGGATAATGCATGTGCATAGGGCTCTGTACGATATTCTTTTAATTCAGGGTCATCTACAACGATAACTCTGTCTGCGCCGTACTCACCAAGCTCTACTGCAAGGTCTTTTACGTCGCTACCAACTAATACTGCTGTTACTTCTGTATCTAAGTCTTTTGCCAGATCTTTACCTTTGCCGATCAGCTCTAAAGCGATGCCACTGATCACATTGTCTACCTGCTGAGCAAAGACAAATACGCCTTTATATTGTTCTAAATTCATGTTGTGCACCTCTTTCTTATTAGATAACATGTTTCTCTTTTAACTTGCCTACGATGTAATCAACGGATTCTGTAGGATCAAGAGTTACTACTTCACCTGCACCTTTTCTAACTTTGTCAGATGCTTTTGCAATCTGAGTAGGTGAGCCCTTAAGACCCAAGTTAGAATCTTCTACATCAACAAGGTTTGCTCTTCCCCATACAGTAATCTCTGCATCATATGCATCGAAGATTCCGCCGGGAGTCATGTATCTAGCTTCATTCAATTCAGCAAGTGCTGTAACAAGACAAGGCATCTGAGCTTTCAGAACATGATATCTGTCATCATACTGACGCTCAACGATTACGCTGTTTCCTTCGATTTCGATTTTCTGTGCATAAGAAATTACAGGAATGTTCAAATGCTCGGAAATCTGAGGACCAACCTGAGCTGTATCACCATCGATAGCCTGACGGCCTGTGATGATGAGGTCGTACTCTAAGTTACGGATTGCGCCTGCAAGAGTCTGGCTGGTAGCCCAAGTATCAGCACCACCGAGAACTCTGTCAGTTACAAGGATTGCTTTGTCAGCGCCCATAGCAAGTGCTTCACGAAGAACATCTTCAGCTTTAGGAAGACCCATTGTGATAACAGTTACTTCTGCGCCATATTTATCTTTTAATCTAAGTGCAGCTTCCAAACCAGCTTTATCATCAGGATTCATGATGGTAAGCATAGCTGCTCTGTCCAGTGTACCATCGGGATTAAATTTAACGCCGCCTTTGGTATCAGGAACCTGTTTGATACAAACAACGATTTTCATTGTATATTCTCTCCTTAATTTTGGTATTGTTAGGTGTTATTATTTAATGATGTTAGCACTGATAACCATGCGCTGAACTTCAGAAGTTCCTTCGTAGATTTCAGTAATCTTAGCATCTCTCATCATACGCTCTACATCGTATTCTCTGGTGTAACCATAACCACCGTGAAGCTGTACAGCCTTTGTTGTAACTTCCATAGCAACTTCTGCAGCGTAAAGTTTTGCCATAGCTGCTTCCAGAGAGTAAACTTTCTGAGTAGCTTTTGCCATAGCTGCTTTGTAAACAAGCATCTTAGCTGCTTCTACTTTTGTTGCCATATCAGCAAGCTGGAACTGTGTGTTCTGGAATGCAGCGATGGAACGTCCAAACTGCTTTCTTTCCTGAACATAAGCGATTGTAGACTCTAAAGCACCTTCTGCAATACCGAGAGCCTGAGCAGCGATACCGATACGTCCGCCGTCAAGAGTATGCATTGCGATACCAAAGCCTTTACCCTGAGCACCAAGCAGGTTCTCCTTAGGGATACGGCAATCAGTGAAGATCAGCTCATATGTAGCTGAACCACGGATACCCATTTTCTTTTCTTTTGTACCAAATGTAAATCCGGGTGTTCCTTTTTCAACGATGAATGCGGAAATTTCTTTTACTTTTTTGCCGCGTTTTTCAATGATACCGGTAACAGCGAAGATAACGTAAATGTCAGCCTCTTTACCGTTTGTGATGAAGATTTTGGAACCGTTAAGAACCCACTCATCACCGTCAAGAACAGCTTTTGTCTGCTGACCCTGAGCGTCTGTACCAGCACCGGGCTCTGTAAGACCGAAAGCACCCAGTTTCTCACCTTTTGCAAGGGGAATTAAGTATTTCTGTTTCTGCTCTTCTGTACCGTATGTCTGGATAGGATCGCAGCAAAGGGATGTGTGAGCAGATACGATAACGCCTGTAGTACCGCAAACTTTGGAAAGTTCTTCAACACACATAGCGTATGTCAAAGGATCACAACCCTGTCCGCCGTACTCCTTGGGAACGGGAATTCCAAGGAATCCTGCTTTAGCCATTTTCTCAACTGTTCCTCTAGGGAAAGTTTCAGTTTCATCAACCTCTTGAGCCAGAGGTTTTACTTCTTTTTCAGCGAACTCTTTGAAAAGAGAACGTGCCATTTCATGCTTTTTGCTTAAAGTAAAATCCATGATTTTGTTTCCTCCGAGTATATTTGTTATTTATTACTGTGCATCTACAGGAGTTTTGGTTCTGTCTGCGTTATAAACGTAGAAGCCCTTTCCACTCTTAACACCAAGGTTGCCGCCACGAACCATCTTACGGATAAGAGGACATGCACGATACTTGCTGTCACCTGTTTCTGCATAAAGAACATCCATAATAGCAAGACAGATATCCAAACCTACGAAGTCACCTAACTCCAAAGGTCCCATGGGATGATTAGCACCGAGCTTCATAGCAGCGTCGATACCGGCTACATCAGAAACACCTTCCATCTTAATGAAAGCAGCTTCGTTAATCATAGGAATCAGGATACGGTTAACAACGAAACCTGCAGCTTCGTTAACCTGTACGGGAGTCTTACCGATTTCTTCAGAAATCTTAACGATAGTATCTACTGTCTCCTGAGGAGTGTTAACACCGGCGATAACTTCAACCAATTTCATGCGGTCTGCAGGATTGAAGAAATGCATACCGATCATAGGACGGTTCAAGCCGTTGCCGATTTCTGTAATAGAAAGGCTGGAAGTGTTAGATGCGAAGATACATTCAGGTTTGCAAATCTTATCAAGCTCACCGAAAGTTGTCTTCTTAACTTCCATATTTTCAAATGCTGCTTCAACGATCAAATCGCAGTCTGCGCAAAGGTTTTCTTTTAAACCGGGAGTAATCTTAGCTACGATAGCATCAGCTGCCTCCTGAGTCATTTTACCTTTTTCTACAAGTTTAGCATAGCCCTTAGCGATTTTATCCTTACCGCCTTCAGCCCACTCCTGCTTAATATCGCAGAGTGCAACTTCATATCCTTCAACCTGAGCAAATGCTTTTGCAATGCCTTGTCCCATAGTACCGGCACCAATAATACCTACTTTCATTGTAGTTCCTCCTTATGATTTAATTAACAGTTTTTAAATGGTTCTTTTACTTTCTCTTTGTTTTTGTCAAGGAAGAAAGCCATACCATATTTCTGGTCTTCTGTTTCGAAGCAGTCACCAAAGAGTTTCTCTTCGATTACAAGAGCTGCATCCATATCTGCATCCAAACCATCATTGATTGCTTTCTTGCAGTTACGAACTGCGATAGGAGCATTCTTTGCGATGGTAGCTGCCATCTTTTCTGCTGCTGCAACTACTGCTTCCTGAGCTGTCTTTACAACGTTACCTTCAGCATCAACCTCTGCTGCGTATACTTCGTTTACAAGACCGATTCTGTAAGCTTCTGCTGCTTTAATGTTTCTTGCTGTGTAGATAAGCTGTTTAGCCATACCGGGGCTAACAAGACGAGCCAGTCTCTGTGTACCGCCGAATCCGGGGGTGATACCAAGACCAACTTCAGGCTGTCCGAATACTGCATTATCGGAACAGATTCTGATGTCACAGCTCATAGCGATTTCACATCCGCCACCCAGAGCAAAGCCGTTGATAGCTGCGATTACAGGGATGGGGAATGTTTCCAGTTTACGGAAAACGTCGTTACCTTTTTTACCAAAAGCTTCACCTTCTGCTTTTGTCAGGCTGCTCATCTCTCCGATATCAGCGCCTGCAACGAAGGATTTCTGTCCTGCACCTGTAAGAACAAGAGCACGTACTTCGTCAAGGTTTACTGCGTCAAGACACTCATTAAGTTCATCAAGAACCTGAGAATTCAAAGCGTTAAGTGCTTTTTCACGGCTGATGGTAATTACACCATACTGGCCTTTCTGTTCATATACAATATATTCCATTGTAATTTGTCCTCCTATACTCAAGGATAGGCCGTAACGAAAAAACTCGTACGGCCACACCTATTTATACTTTAGTCTTCGATCTTAACGATTGTGGAGCAGCCCATACCACCACCGATACACAGTGTAGCAAGACCTGTCTTAGCACCTTTCGCCTGCATCTCGTGAAGCAGTGTAACAAGGATACGGCATCCGGAAGCACCAACGGGATGTCCGAGTGCGATAGCACCACCGTTAGGGTTCAGCTGTTTGTCAACATCGATACCGAGGTCTTTACCTACTGCGATGGACTGAGCTGCGAAAGCTTCGTTTGCTTCGATGATATCGAAGTCTTCAATCTTCATGCCTGTTTTTTCCATAACTTTTCTTGTGGAGTAAACAGGACCGATACCCATAACTTCGGGACGGCAACCTGCAAGAGCACCTGCAACGAATGTAGCCATAGGTTTAACACCAAGTTCTTTTGCTTTCTCTTCGCTCATTACAACGATAGCTGCTGCACCGTCGTTGATACCGGAAGCGTTACCTGCTGTAACAAAACCGTCTTTGTTGATTGCACGAAGTTTTGCAAGAGCTTCCATGCTTGTTCCGGGACGAGGACCTTCGTCAACCTTGAACTCAACCATTTCTTTTTTCTTTTTAACCATAACGGGAACGATTTCTGCATCAAATGCACCTGCAGCCTGAGCAGCTTCTGCTTTCTGCTGGCTCTTTACTGCAAACTCATCAAGTTCTTCTCTTGTAAGACCCCATTCAACACAGATATTGTCTGCTGTCTGGATCATGTGATAGTTGTTGAATGCATCCCAAAGAGCATCGTTAACCATTGTATCTACCAATGTACCGTTGTTCATTCTGTAACCAAAACGAGCCTGAGGCATAGCGTAAGGAGCCATGGACATGTTCTCCATACCACCGGCAACAACGATATCAGCATCACCTGCCATAATCATCTGTGCTGCCTGGTTTACGCAGTTCAGACCGGAACCACATACAACGTTCATAGTAACTGCGGGTACTTCGATAGGAAGACCTGCTTTGATGGATGCCTGACGAGCCACGTTCTGACCCTGACCTGCCTGAATTACACATCCCATATAAACCTGATCTACAGCTTCAGGAGCAACTCCTGCTCTGTTTAAAGCTTCTTTAATAACAATAGCACCTAATTCTGCTGCGGGTACGTTGCTCAGGGAACCACCCATAGTACCGATTGCTGTACGGCATGCGCCTGCTAATACAACTTTTCTTGCCATTTGAATTTCCTCCATTTTTTTCCCTTGTTTTCAGTTCTCGAAACGATTGTTATTTTTTTATCATTTCCGATTAGTTTCATTTTAACATAGGGGTATCTCTTTTGCAATGCCTTTTACATAAATTTGACAAAAAAATAACAGACATTTAAGTTCCCCCTAAATGTCTGTCAAATTTAGTCATAAATTAGTGACCGCCCTGGCCATAATAAGCGTTTGCTCCATGCTTTCTAAAGTAGTGTTTATCCTGTAATTCCTGTGGTGCGGGCTTAATTTCAGGGTTAATCATTTCTGCACGGGAAGCCATCTTTGCAACCTCCTCCAGCACCACCGCATTGTGCACTGCCTCGTCTGCATCTTTACCCCAGCTGAAAGGGCCGTGGTTCTTGCAAAGAACTGCCGGAACAGCCTTCACATCAATATTTCTTGCTTTAAACTCATTTACAATAAGAAGTCCTGTGTTCTTCTCGTACGCCTCGTCGATTTCCTCTTTTGTCAGCGTTCTAAGACAGGGAACTTCCCCGTAAATATAATCTGCATGAGTTGTTCCGTAGCAGGGAATGCTTCTTCCTGCCTGAGCCCAGCTTGTCGCCCATGAGGAATGGGTATGTACCACACCACCGATTTCCGGAAAAGCTTTATATAATTCCAAATGGGTGGGTGTGTCAGAAGAAGGATTGTACTTTCCTTCCACCTTCTCGCCCTCTAAGTTCATTACTACCATATCTTCGGGCTTTAATTCTTCATAGGGTACGCCACTGGGTTTGATTACAAACAATCCGCTTTCTCTGTCAATGGCACTCACGTTACCCCATGTAAAAGTTACCAGTCCGTATTTGGGAAGAAGCATATTGGCTTCATATACTTTTTTCTTTAATTCTTCTAACATGACTACATCTCCAATCCTTCTACCGCTGCTCTCTCAATGGCAAGTCCCTTTGTATAAAGCTTCATGAATTCATCAAAGCCTTTTACATCCTCAGCGTCAGGTTCTACGGTCACACCTTTTGCATCGCCAAACACTTTATCGTTCAGGTAATCTGCCAAAGTTTCACCTTCTGCTTTGCGGAGCATATAGGACGCCAGCACTGCAATACCCCATGCACCGCCCTCGCCTGCTGTCTCCATTACAGACACGGGAGTATTCATAGCTGCTGCGGTAATCTTCTGTCCCACACCGGGAGTTTTGTAAAGACCGCCATGTCCAAGCATCTTGTCAATCTGTACGTTTTCTTCCTTCTGCATAATGTCAAGACCGGTCTTTAACGCACCGAGAGCTGTGTAAAGGTTGACTCTCATGAAGTTCGCCAGGTTGAAAGCAGCATCCGGCTTTCTTACAAAGAGAGGTCTTCCTTCATCAAATCCTGTTACATGTTCACCGGAGAAGTAGTTGTATGCCAGCAGTCCGCCACAGTCCTTATCTCCTTCCAGTGCCTTTCTGTAAAGGGTTCCGTAAAGATCATTCTTATCTACATTCATACCGAAATTCTGCATGCATTCATCAAACAGATTTACCCATGCATTCAAATCGGAGGTACAGTTATTACAGTGAACCATACCAACCAGGTCACCGGAAGGTGTAGTTACAAGGTCAATCACATCATAAGCCTTGGAAAGTTCTTTTTCCAAAACAACCATTGCAAATACGGATGTACCTGCGGATACATTACCGGTGCGTCTTGCTACGCTGTTTGTAGCAACCATACCTGTGCCTGCATCTCCTTCGGGAGGACACAGAGGAATTCCAGCTTCCAGTTTTCCCGTAGGGTCAAGAAGTTTGGCACCTTCTTCTGTGAGAACACCTGCATCATCTCCTGCATTTAAAACGCCGGGAAGAATATCACGGAGTTTCCAATCATACTGTCCTGCAATCAGTTCATCAAACTGTGCAATCATTTTTTCATTGAAATCACCTGTGGCAATATCAATGGGGAACATACCGGACGCCTCGCCTACGCCGAGAACCTTTTTACCGGTCATCTTCCAGTGTACATAACCTGCCAGTGTTGTGAAATGTGTCACTGCAGGAACATGCTCCTCTTTTTTCAGCACTGCCTGATAAAGGTGTGCAATACTCCATCTCTGGGGGATGGGATAATTAAACAGTTTTGTAAGTTCTGCGGATGCCTGCGCTGTCATGGTGTTTCTCCATGTACGGAAAGGAACCAGCAGATTTCCTTCCTTATCAAACGCCATATAACCGTGCATCATAGCAGAAAATCCGATGGAACCGATTTTTGTAAGAGTCTCACCGTATTTTTTCTCTACATCCTTTGCCAAATCTGCATAACAGTCCTGAAGTCCCATCCAGATATCTTCCAATGTGTATGTCCACACACCGTTTTCCAAACGGTTCTCCCAATCATGGGCACCGGATGCGATGGGAACATTGTCCTCACCAACCAGTACTGCCTTAATTCTGGTAGAACCAAATTCGATACCAAGTGAAGTTTTACCTTCTGCAATCATCTTTTTTGCCATTTCACTCATTTTTTCCTCTTTTCTGTGCCAAACACACTTACATAATTTTTATACAGTAACTTCCAAATGTAAAACGCTGCATGCAGGAATTGTAAACATTAATTTGTTATCCTTGATTTCGCATCCGTCAAACACAACTGTTTTCACAACTTCAGGATTATCAAAAGTATTGTGGGCATTCATCTTTCCTGTGAGAATTTCGCCTTTTACGGATTTAATCTCTGTCTCTGCAAAAACACCCTCAATCTCATAATCCTTCTCTACGGAAAGGTTATTGATGGTCACATGAATCTTACCATCCTGTCCCAAAGATACGGATTCTGTCAGGTTAGGAACCATGTACTGTTCATCCAAACCTATTTTTTCTGTCTCGATATAGCTGTCTAATAATTCCGCTTCCTGATGATGTTTGTACATATTAAATACATGATATGTAGGTGTAAGAATCATCTTCTCGCCTTCTGTCAGGATTACAGACTGAAGAACGTTTACAAGCTGTGCAATATTTGCCATCTTCACACGGTCACAGTGTTTGTTAAAGATATTCAGGTTGATACCTGCTACAAGCGCGTCACGCATTGTATTCTGCTGATAGAGGAATCCGGGATTGGTTCCGGGCTCACAGTCAAACCATGTACCCCACTCATCCACAATCATACCAATCTTATGGTTTTTATCATATTTATCCATGATTGCACCATGCTGGTTAATCAATGTTTCCATATATAATGTTTTGGACAGGGTCTGATACCACAGTTTATCGTCGAAGTCCGTTGCACTTCCTTTGTTCTCCCAAGTGCAGGGAACGGTATAATAATGCAAGGATAAACCATCCATGAAACCATGTGCTGCTTCCGGTGCCCTGTGGGTTGTGCTCATAACACCATCGGTCCAAGCGTAGTCATCTACATTGGCACCACAGCAGATTTTATAAATGGGATTCTTGCTGTCGTAATTTCTTACATATGTCTGGTAATGACGGTACAAGTTAGCATAATATTCCGGTGTCATGTTTCCGCCGCATCCCCAGTTCTCGTTACCAACACCAAAATAATCTACCTTCCAAGGCTCCTCATGACCATTTTGTTTTCTCATCTCTGCCATAGGGGAAATACCGTCAAAGGTCATGTATTCCACCCACTCACTCATCTCTCTCACGGTTCCGCTTCCAACGTTACCATTAATGTATGTTTTGCACTCAAGCTGACGGCACAGTTCCATAAACTCATGAGTACCAAAGCTGTTGTCTTCCACAACACCGCCCCAGTGAGTATTAATCATTTTCTTTCTTGTCTCTTTAGGTCCGATACCATCCATCCAGTGATATTCATCCGCAAAACATCCGCCGGGCCAACGAAGTACAGGAATCTGCATTTCTTTCAATGCTGCAACAACATCGTTACGCATACCGTTTGTGTTGGGAATAGTGGAATCTTCACCTACATACAAACCTTCATAAATACATCTTCCCAGATGTTCTGAAAAATGTCCCTGAAGTTCCTTATTAATATGTCCTTTTTTAATCTGTGGATTTACGTAGAGTTTAAACATCGTTTTCTCCTTTTCTCTCATATTTAAGTAAATCTTTAAGTTTTCAATCAAACGATAAACTTCTAAAATAAAGTTACCATTCTTTTAGGTAGACGTCAACAATCAAACCATTGTCCAAGCCGCCTATATTGCAGAATACGAAAAAGAAAAGCGGGGCGATGATTCCCCGCTTTTTTTCCATGATATTACTGTAGCAAGTCTTCTCCTTCGGCCCCCAATTCCTCAATAATTTCAGCCGCCTTATCCAACATGCCCATGAGCTTATGGGATGCTTCATCCGCCTTCACAAACTCATTCATAGCAGTGGTTTCATCCTGTGCCTTCACAGCAGACATCACATGCTTACCATAACTATGAAACTCTTTGTGTTCTGCACCAATCTCTTCCCACAAACTTGCAATTTTCGGATTGTCCACGCGGATTACACTATAGAAATGACCAAATGCACAACGGTTGCCATTTGTCTGGAGGGGAAATACTTCCATACTCTCTGCCATCTTCTTCAAATTTTCAAGCCACAGCATATGGGCATTCTTTGCATTTTGTATAATCTGAAGAAGCTCCTGATGTGCCATCTTCCTGCCGCCACCGCGAAGGTCCTCATACAATACTTTTGCAACTTCCGCAAGACGTTTATCAATGTTATCTACCTGTTCTGCGCAAACCCGGTTATTTTCTGCATTATCACCGATCTCCAGTGCAATATGACTCAGACGCTCCGCGTCTTTACTGTTCTCTTCCATTGCTCTCTCGATTTCACTGGTCATCTCAGTGATACCCTGAATCGCATCATTAATCTCTTTTACATCTACAACTACGGCATTCAACAAATCCACGTTTTCGGTCACTGTTCCATGTACCTGTTCAATCTTCACACCCATGTTATTGATGGAATCCAAAGACTGCTCCAAACTTTCACTGCTCTTTGCGGCCGCATCTTTAATCTGGCCCACAAAATCACGCATCCCTTCCAGATTACGTTTTGTATCATCAGCCAAGTTACGGATTTCTTCTGCAACAACCGCAAAACCTCTTCCGTGTTCACCTGCTCTTGCCGCCTCAATACTTGCATTTAACGCAAGGAGGTTGGTCTGATCTGCAATAGCTTTTACACTATCTACAATATTATCAATCTTATTTGCCAACTCAACCAGCTGGGCGATGTCCACGCTCATCTCATTGGAATCTTTTACTACCTCTTCTTTTAAATCGGAAACTTCATCCAGAACCACCTTGGTTTCAGCATTTTTCTTTGCCAAAGTATCTGCGGTATCCGTTACCTGATTTAAGTATTCCGCTGCCTGCTTTACCGTCTCGTTCACACGGGTCATGCTGGCTGTGGTTTCCTCCACAACCGCCAGGTTTGCTTCACTTACATCACGCATGGTCTCGGTATATTCTTTCAACACACCGGACACGTGCTGAATCTGTACATCAAAACTACTCAGTTCACTGGTTGCCCGGACTAATTCTGATGCAGACCCTGCTATTTTCCCTAAAACTTCGGGGGTTTTATTTTCAACTTGAACTTGTTTTTTCGATTTCATCTTCAGCATATTTCCTTTCCTCCTTTAGTACTTTAGTCATATTTTTATTATAGCACTCATCTCTTTCACAAACAATAGTTTCTATATGATTTTTCATGTACTTAGACTCTGAAAAAACCATTTCTTCCAACTCCGACATAGAAACTGCCGGTAGTCGGTTGGACTACCGGCAGAGCTGTTCGCCATCTGATCAAGCTACCTATTATTCTTCCGGTTCAATCAAACCGTATGTGTCGCCCTTTCTCTTATATACCACATTCACCTGGTCCGTCTCTGCATTGCAGAATACGAAGAAGTTATGTCCCAAAAGTTCCATCTGGATGCAGGCATCTTCCGGATACATGGGTTTAATGTCAAACTTCTTTGTGCGGACAATTTTAATTTCTTCATCATCCATATAATCATTCTCTACATAGAGCTGACTAAAGGAACCTGCTGCCTGGTGTTTATCTACCAATTTTGTTTTATATTTTTTTAACTGTCTTTCAATAATTTCTTCTACTAAGTCGATGGATATATACATATCGTTGCTGACTTGTTCAGAACGGATGATACTTCCTTTCACAGGTATCGTAACCTCAATTTTCTGTCTGTCTTTTTCCACCGTCAGTGTAACATGAACTTCCGTGTCAGGCGTAAAGTACTTTTCCAACTTTCCGATTTTTTCCTCTACTGCCGCCTTTAATCCCGGTGTTACCTCAATGTTTCTTCCTACAATAATAAATTTCATGTCGATCACTCCTTCGGTTCTTTATTGTATTCACATTATAACATATTTTGGTAGAGTTTTGCAACAATTTAATTCTTTTTTTATATATTTTTGACATCAAAAAAGTCAATCATTAATTTACATTTTTTTACATTTTTTACATTTTTATCAAACTTCAACAAAACGTTCGTTCCGTTTCAGCTGTATAAAACACCCCTTTTTTCAGCCCAAAATCTGTGGACATTGTGGATAACTTCGTGTATAAGTCGATTTTATCGCATTTTCGGCGTTTCCACTTGTGGATAAGTTTTTACCAAAAAAACGTGTTTTTTATTCGTTTTATCGTTTTTTTATATTCTTTTGTATATCTTGCACAAGCCGCATCTTGTAAATAGTACTTTAGGGAGAATTTAATTTTCATTCAATATTCTAAAAATAGTGTTTATTCAATCTACTCCAACAATATGCTATTAGGACCCTGACTAAAACTAAATATCTCGCTTCCCATTCCCTGCATCAGCTCTACATGTTCCGGTGTATCATATTTTCCTGTTGTATCATACATAAGCCAGTCCGGTGCGTCAAAGAAACAAATAGCCGGTGCAACTGTACCATAGAAGTTGTCATTCAATCCGCCGAACCCATGATGTGCCATCTGAAGGTAATCCGACTTTAACCTTTCCCCATACTTTTGCAGAAGAAAATCGCTCATTGCCACTCCCACATCAGCACAGAACAGAAACGACTCCTTTCTTCCACTGATTTTGAACATCATGGAACCATCATTCAAATAGTCCCTGGAAAAGGTCCGTACATTATCATCAAAGGCACTAAACACCTCCAATTCAAGACCGCACAATTCCAACTTGTCACCCGGATACAAATATTTTATATCCGGAATGTTAAGTGCCAAAAAATCCTCATAAGTCTCTACACTGTCCCAGTTTGCTACTGTAAGACAATCTTCAGGACTTGCCATATCCACTGTGTAAATTTCTCCAATGATTATTTCGCCGGGATTGGGGTAGATGGCATTAAAGGCTCCGATATGGTCCTGATGGGGATGGGTAAGAATCCAGGCTTTCACTTCTCCGCCCCAGGAAACAATGACGTCCTTTACGTATTCCGCGTCCTCCCTCCAGCCACCATCTATCACAATCAGGCCTTCATCTTCATTATATATTGTATAAAAACTTGAATTAATATCTCTGGGGCCATACTGGGTTATCTCCCAGCCTTTATCTGTATTTACCACAATATCCGGCGTATCTACTTTTACCTCGCCGGTGTCTGTTTTTCCGGTGTCCACCTTCCCTATGTCTACCTTGCCCGTATCTACCTTTCCGACATCGACTTTTCCGTCTATATTATCTCTCCCGGAACATCCGGTCAGGCATACCACTGCAAGGATTCCCATTAGGAATACCCTTCTTATTCTCCGAATCATTTCTTCGACCTCTATTTTTACTTCATCAAATCCAGACTGGCACTTGTGGCTGCATTGGCTCCATCTGCAACAGCCGTAATAATCTGACGCATAGGCTTTTGCCTTGCATCCCCTGCCACATATACACCGGATACGGAAGTACGGCAATCTTCACCTGCTACTACATAACCTGCCTGGTTGCATTCCACCAAATCCCGGAACGCTTCGGTATCCGGTTGGATGCCGACTGCAATAAACACACCGTTTACTTCCAGGTTTTCTTCCGCCCCTGTTTGACTATCTTCAAGACAAAGACTTTCCACCATATCTTCACCTTTGATTTCTTTTACCTTACGGTTCCATAATACCTCCACATTGGGAAGTTCAAATAATTTTTTCTGCAGGGATTTTGCCGCACGCAGTTCATCTCTTCTGTGAATCAAATATACTTTTTCACAAAATCTTGCAAGGAAAATCGCATCTTCCACTGCTACATCACCGCCGCCTACCACAGCTACTTTTCTTCCACGGAAAAAGGCACCGTCACAAGTTGCACAGTAGGACACACCCATACCGGCCAGTTCTTCCTCGCCGGGTACTCCTAAATGGGCATGGTGGGCACCTGCTGCCAAAATCACTGTCTTCGCTTCATAGTCACCCTTTTCTGTATGAACGATTTTTTTGTCATCCAGGTTATCGATTCCTGTCACACTTGTGGTTACAAATTCTGCACCGGCTGCCTTTGCATGATCTTGAAATTTCTGTCCCATATCAAAACCATTGATACCGGGAAGTCCCAAATAATTGTCCACCTCATAAGTGGTCAGCACCTGGCCGCCCCCCATAGGATTTCTCTCTATTACAAGCAAGTCAAGACCTGCCCTTTTTCCATATACCGCTGCTGACAGGCCTGCCGGTCCTGCCCCGATAATAATCAAATCATACATCTTCATTTCCTCCTGCTTCTTCACTTATTCCTTCTGTATTTACTTCTTCTGTGGTCTCTTTCGCATCTTCCCTGATATGTTTGCCATTTTCATCAAATCTTACGCCAAATTCTTCACTGCGCTCATTGATATGGGTAATTACCTGCTGTGCTTCCTCTCCCTCCACTACTACGGGACAATAGTCATTTTTGTTTGTAACGGAAGAAAGTCTGCAGGGAATAATGGTCACATCAGAATCTTCCTGTAAAATGCCATCCACAAAAGTAAATGTCTGCTGCCATATCATAGTCCTTTTGTCATCCGGATTCTTATTTCCGCCATAACAGAAATTTCCCATACAATGGACAATATATTTTCCTTTGTAATACTCAATGCCCTGCAGTAAATGGGAATGGCAACCAAGCACCACATCATATCCTCTGTCAATGCACCATTTTCCCATGATATATTGCTCCGGTTCCAGGTCATAAACCTTGTCGCCACCCCAGTGTGTACATGCAATAATTAAATCCGCGCCGGCCTCTTCCAAGTAAGTATATCCATCCTCCAACATGGGATAACATGCTTCTTCGTCATAGTGCTCATTAACAGAAACGAACCCAATAGTTATTCCCTTTTCCGTCTCATACAGACCATAATGATTTCCCCACTCACCGCTTAAGGCATATTCTATTCCCGCTTCCGACACATATTTAATGGTGTCATCCGCACCTTCCTGATTGTAATCCATAATGTGATTATTTCCAAGGGACACCGCTTCTACAGAAGCACAGGTAAGCACATTTATGTATTCGGGCTTTCCTTTATGGTTCCACAATTTATCTTTTATATTGGTGGACTCCGTCAATGTTCCTTCCAAATTTCCGATGGTAAAATCATCTGCCTCGAAGATATCCTTTACGTTCTGCAAAAAGTATTCGTGACCGTTTTTATCGTAATACTCGTGAAAAGAATTCGGGTAATTGTGTTTCTGATTTGATCCAAGGGTAATATCTCCCACTGCATTTATTGTGATTTGGATAATTTCAGGCTCGGGTTCAGGTTCCGGTTCAGGCTCCGGTTCGGATGCCATTTCGGATGTGAGTTCGGAGGTTACTTCCAAAACCGTTTCTGTTGCCGGCTCCGTTTGGGTTCCCTGTTCGGTACTCTCCTGTTCCAACTCGGTTTCCTTCGTTATATTTTGAATGGTCTCTTTTTCGTCACCGCAACCGGTTATCATTATGATTCCCATTGTCAGTAGCAGCACCCAGGATAAAAGCTTTTTCTTCATTTATGCACTCTCTCTTCTTATTAATACAAACCCACTTTATGGAAAATAGGGACAAATTGTTCTTAAATATTATATCACAATTCTTTGGCATAGTATACTTTCTTAATTGAAAGCCATCCCCGTATATGGTAAAGTGTATTTGTATTAAAACTCTTAAGGAGGAATATCTATGCATTTTACATATTGTCCCCATTGTGGCAGGGAAGCAGTCCAAAAAGAAATCGGTGATGAAGGAATGATCCCCTTTTGCGAAAGCTGCAGCGTTCCCCTTTGGGACATCGTAACGCCCTGTATCATCTGTGCTGTGGTAAACGAAAACAGAGAGGTGGCCCTGATTAAACAAAGTTACCTTACCAACACAAATTACGTCTGTGTGGCAGGAGTAATGAAAATCGGGGAGTCTGCTGAAGAAACTGCCGTGCGGGAAATTAAAGAAGAAATCGGTCAGGATGTGGAAAAACTGGAATTTATCAGAACCTACCCTTACGAGAAAAAAGAAATGCTTATGATCGGCTTTAAAGCCACCGTCAAAAAGAAAGATTTCTCCCTCTCCGGCGAAGTGGATTCAGCTGTCTGGTTCCCTTTTGAGGAAGCCTTAAGCAAAATCAGGGAAGGCAGCATCGCCTGGCAACTGGTAAAAAAAGCAATTGAAAATTAGAAGGAAAGCCATTTATGAAAACAGTATTGATTACCGGAGCCTCCCGTGGCATCGGACGTGCCACCGCACTTCTCTTTGCCTCCAAGGGTTACCATACCATTATCACCTGCTCCAAATCTTTCGAAGAATTGGAAGCCGTAAAAAAAGAAATTGAAGATACCTATCACACTCCCTGCACCGCAGTTGTGTGTGATGTAAGTAAATATGAAGAAGTGGCCAAGTTATTCGAGACAATCCAATCTCTCGACGTACTTGTAAACAACGCCGGAATCGCTTTCTTTGGTCTGTTACAGGATATGTCCTCGGAAGAATGGAAACATGTAATTGACACCAACTTAAGCTCTGTCTTTTACACCTGCAAACAGGCAATTCCCCTAATGTTAAAACAGGGAAGCGGAAGTATTGTGAATGTTTCCTCCATCTGGGGTGACTGTGGTGCCTCCATGGAAGTTGCTTACAGCACTTCAAAAGGTGGTATCAATGCATTAACCAAGGCACTTTCCAAAGAATTGGCACCAAACAGGATTCCCGTGAACGCCATTGCCTTCGGTGTTATTGATACAGCCATGAACAATTGCTTATCCGACGAGGATAAAGAAGTGCTCCGCGCGGAAATTCCCGCAGACCGCTTTGGTACAGTCGAAGAGGCTGCAAAGTTGATTTGGCAAACGGCAAACGCACCCACATATATGACAGGACAAGTAATAACAATGGCCGGAGGGTTTTAACCTTCGGCCATCTTTTTATTCTGTATTTTTCTTTCGTTTCAACAAAAACAATCCCACGCCAACAAGCAACATAACAGGAAAGATAATCGCTGCAAGAATACCTTTTTTCAAATCCTCGCCAAAGGCATCTGCCACCACGCCTACAAAAGTGGGGCCACCGGAACAACCCACATCCCCTGCCAGGGCCAAAAGAGCAAACATGGCTGTGCCACCCCTTGGTAAGCCTTTTGCCGCAAGGCTAAAGGTTCCCGGCCACATAATACCTACTGACAAACCACAAATCCCACAACCGATTAGTCCCCAAACAGGATTTCCGGTAAGGGTTGCCACAAGATAGCTTACCACACAAAGCAGACCACTTCCCACCATCAGCTTTATAATACTGATTTTTTCTGTGAGTTTTGCGGATATAACTCTCGAAGTTCCCATCATAATGGCAAACATACATGGTCCTGCCAGATCCCCCATGGTTTTGTTCACCTTAAGGCCTGACTCCGCAAATGCGGATGCCCACTGACTCATAGCCTGCTCGGAAGAACCGGAGCAAAACATGAGCAAAAACAATATCCAAAACATACCGTTCCGGAAAAGCTGTCTGATAGACATGCTCTCCCCTTCTTCCACCAGTACCTGAATGGGAACTTTCCAAAAGAAGAAGAAATTCACAAGAGGCACCACTGCCCAGGCAATTGCTAAATATCTCCAATTTTCAATCCCTGCCACCGCAAAATACAAAGTGGACACAAGTATAACAAACACATGCCCCCAACAGTAAAAGGAATGGAGCAGACTCATTGCCGCTTCCTTCTTTTCCGTGGGACAAGCCTCTACAATGGGGCTGATAAGTACTTCAATGATTCCGCCACCGATTGCATATAACACAATAGAGATTATAATGCCTGCATATGCATTGGGAAGAATGAACGGAAATACCGCTAAGCCGGCAAGCCCCAATGTCGAAAAAGCATGAGCCGCCATAATACACCTGCGATATCCCAGTCTATCCACATATTTGGCCGCAATCATATCCACCAGAAGTTGGACACCAAAATTCATGGTTGTCAAAAAGGCTACCTGATTTAAGCCCAGTCCAAAACTATCACGAAAGGTCAGAAATAACAGTGGCACAAAATTATTAACGATTGCTTGGGTAATATACCCAATGTAAGACGCATAGATAGTATGATTATAATTTAACTTCTTCATTTCTTATCCACGGAGCATATGATCAATGCCAAGAGAACAAATCATTGCGCCTGCCTCTGTATCCAGACCATGCTTACGGTTGATTGTCTCCATAATGATATTTCTGTTATCCGTAGGAGCAACAATAGCAATAATTTCCTTTTCAGCCTGAATGCTGATTCCCATAAACTGTTCTGTATTATCCGAACCTGCCCATCTTGCACGGATAATTGTACCGCCTGCTGCACCTGCGGCTCTTGCTGTATCCATAACGGTATCTGTATGACCCTGATTTACTGTAACTAATATCAAACTGCTTTCTGTCTGCGGCATAACATTTCCTCCATTTTCCATACTGCCCTGTTCATCATGTAAAAGAACGGTGGCGATCCTACTATTCAAGCCCGTGAGAGATAAATCAAAGATAATACCGTGTGCATCCATTCTTCCACGGAGTTCTGTATCCAGACGATAAATCATATTCTCAATACATTTGGTGGAAGCCAAGCCGACTACCACTTCTCTCTCGGATGTTCCGAAGCCAAGCACATCCAAAAGTTCCGAAGATGCCGTTCCTCTTCCCATACACTGCAAAATCGCGTCGATTCCGCCTGCCCTGAATTCTTTTACAACATTTTTACCCTGACCACGTTCCACGAAAGCAACAATAGCCTTAATTCCATTTTTATCTGCCATTTCACTTCCTCCTTCCTAGTCAAAGTAAACAATGGAGTCTTCCATGTCTTTGAGTTTTTCATGAAGACGTTTCTTCGCCGCCTTCATCTTGAGATTTCCGATTAATCCCATTACCTGAATGGTCACAAGAGGTGTCATGGCAACCATTGCCACAATACCAAACGCATCTGTCATGATATTTCCGCCAAGGGCTTCACATGCTCCCATTGCCAAAGGAAGCAGAAAGGTTGCCGTCATAGGACCGCTGGCAACTCCACCGGAGTCAAATGCAATACCGGTATAAATCTGCGGTACAAAGAATGTGAGTACAAGTGCAACCACATAACCCGGAATCAAAATCCACAAAATATTAAGTCCTGTCAAAATACGGAGCATAGACATTCCCACGGAGAATGCAATACCAATGGAAAGGCTGAGATAAATGGACTTACGGGATACCGCACCATTTGTTACATCCTCTACCTGTCTGGTAAGCACCTGCACCGCAGGCTCTGCTTTTACGATATAATAACCAATCAGCATACCAATGGGAATCAGAACCCAACTATAACTGCTGCCCGCAATGGTTGAACCGATATATTGTCCCGCAGGCATGAAACCTACATTTACACCTGTCAGGAAAAGCACCAAGCCTAAATATGTATAAACAAAACCGGATACAATTCGAATCAACTGTCTGCTATGAAAACGTCTGAAAATCACTTGGAAAAGTACGAACAAAATCGCAATAGGAATCAAGGCAACCGCCACTTCCTCTGCATAAAGCGGCAGCGCTTTTACAAACTCCAACGCCGCATCCTTTGTGGTTTCCAAATCTGTGATGGAGGCAGGGGTGTACACCGCACTTTCCGGTTTAAAACAAATACCTAAAATCAATACGGATAAGATTGGTCCGATACTACACAGGGAAATCAGACCAAAACTGTCTCCTGTGGAGTTCTTATCGCTTCGGACGGATGCCATACCAATACCAAGAGCCATAATAAAAGGAACGGTAATGGGACCTGTTGTTACGCCGCCGGAGTCAAAGGATACCGGAATAAAACTATCCGGTGCCACAAAAGCAAGACCAAAAACAATAATATAAAATCCTAACAACAGATAGGAAAGGGGAATCTTAAGCAACATACGTGCTTCCGCAATCACCAAAAAGATTCCTACACCCACAGCCACTGTCAGAATCAGTGTCATATTAGGAATCGCCGGCACCTGCTGTGCCAAAACCTGCAAATCCGGTTCTGCTATGGTAATAATAATACCCAACGCCAAACATATAAACAGTGGCAGATAGACCTTCTTCGCCTTACTCATCTGAGCACCAATACCTTCGCCCATGGGAATCATGGACATATCAGCACCCAAAGTAAAAAATCCCATTCCCGCTATCAGCATAATGGCACCAAATAAAAACAGTGTCAGTATTCCCGGCGTCATAGGCGCTATGGAAATACAAAGCAATAAGACAATAACAGTAATCGGCATTACGGATGCTACGGATTCATGTACTTTTTCCTGTAATTGTTCGTTGTGTTTCAATTTACATTCCTCCTAACCTAAAATCGACTTTCACCCCATTTTATCTTAATAAAGTGGACTTGACTCTGTCAAGGGAATCTACTATTTCGTTTCCTTTTTTAGCCAAATCCGTGCACTTCCCCCATCTGCATATCCCAAATGACAATGTTCTCCGGAACAGCTTCTCCTCATGCAAAAAAGCAGCTACCGGAGCAGCCGCTTTTTTCTATATACTATAACTTATTTCAAATCCATTTTCATTCTGGTTTTCAAAACCAACACCGCCAGAGCGTACATAACAGCACTATATATTACAACCACCAAAAGACTGTTGCCCATATCACCATAATTTCCCTGTACCGACATTCTTGCCACATTGACACCGTGGTAAAAAGGAAGTGCATGACATACCTTTGCAATGGTCCCTCCAAGACTATCCACATCCATCCAGATACCGCCCAGCATACCTGCTGCCGTAATTATAATAGAAGAAATGCCGGGAGCTGCCTTGTCATTTAAAAGTGCACCAAACAAAAGACCTATGGCAATATACATAAAGATAGACGGAATCAGCGAAACAATGCAAAGTACTAAATTTCCCGGTACAAACCGATAATCCGTGGTAAAACCTACCACCACCGCTGCTATCATACAAATCACACTTTGTGCAATTCCTAAAAGCAACAAAGGAACCGTATAGCCTGCAACAAAATCTCCGGACCTCATAGGGGACGCATACAGACGGTTCATCAGTGCCGTGGAGCGGTCTTTGCTAAGCTGAAGGCAGGTAAACAGCATAATAAAAGTCAGCCCAAACACAGCAATGGCAGGTGCCAGATATTCCACCTTAAAAATCACCATCCCGGCTTCAGGCGGGATACTTCCGTTTATAACAGACATAATCAAAAACATTACAATTGGAAATACCAGGCAGAACAAATAGCTCAACGGATCACGCAAGATTTCCTTCATGGTTCTTTTGGCAAAAATCATACATCTCATACTTTCATTCCCTCCTCTGCAATGAAAACAAAGGCATCTTCCAGATTACTTTGTCCTGTTTTTTGCAATATATCCTGCAAGGTTCCTTCCGCCTCTATCTTTCCTTTAATCATAACTGCAATTTTATCAGAAAGTTTTTCCGCTTCTTCCATGTAATGGGTCGTTAAAATAACTGTTACTTTTCCTTTTAAATTTTCAATTACCCTCCAAAGTTCTTTTCTGGCAAGCACATCCAGTCCCAGTGTCGGCTCATCCAAAAACAATACCTTCGGCTCTGTAATCAGCGCCATGGCGATACTGAGTTTCCTCTGCCAGCCTCCCGAAAGAAGTTTTGCTTTTTTCCCTTCCACTTCCTCCATGGAAAAGAACTCTATCATCTCATCTGTCTTAAGCTTAGCAGTTTTTTTATCTGCCCCATATATACCGGCGATAAATTCCAAATTTTCCCTTACCGTCAGATTCGGCGCAACGGATGTTTCCTGGGGTGAGAAATTGGCAAGTTTTTTAGTCTCCACCGGTTCCTTCTCCGGATTCTTACCTAAAATAGTAATTTCACCGCTGTCCGGCTTTGACAATCCCATAAGCATACGGATGGTGGTAGTCTTTCCTGCACCATTTACCCCCAAAAGAGAAAAAATGCATCCTTCAGGTATTTCCAGTGAAATATTATCAACTGCTCTTTTTACTCCGAATGTTTTTATCAAATTATTGATTACAATTGCATTAGGCATCTTCCTTCTCCTCCTTTAACTCTGTCCTATTTCCTGTAACCTTTGGTTGATTTCCTCTATATTTTTCCGGCACACTTTGTACTGGATACCCCAACTGATGAAGTAAGAAATCAGGTAACTTGCTGTCACTGTTATCATGGTAGACGGATATTTGTGGAATCCCCAGCAAAAACAAGCCACCGGTACCCATACTACAGCCGTTACCACAAAATAAATGATGCTTTGGGTTATCAAGCCGATTTTTTCGTTCTCCATAATGACGGAGCCAAGTCCAAAGGTAGCACTGGCCGCGCCAACCAGCAGACACTGCACAATGAGTGCCAAGGTAGGGGAAGAAAAATGTGCCATATACTCCGGAAGCATTGGCAACTCTCCGTTATGCACACCTATTCCGACAAGAATTCCATACACAATCAAGGTTATGGCAACTGAATACATAAAACTATTTAAGCCTCTAAACAACATATTCTTAATCATCACTCTACCTCCTTATATTCCAAGGGCCTTTTTGATTTTAGAAACATATCGTCTGGACACATAAGTTTCCTGGTCACCTTGAAGATACATCTTGATGGTTCCTGTAAGACTTGTATCAAGCCGCTTGATTTTCTGTACATTTACAATCTCCGAATTGGAAATGCGGATAAACTGATGCATGTCCAGGCACTCCTCCAGCTCGTATAGTCTTTCATACATTAAATAAGTCTTTTCCGTACTTACCGCATACACTCTTTTTTCCTGTGAATAAATACGGATAATCTCGCTGCATGGCAGCATCACCGTTTCGTTTCCGTCATTTGCCCGTACCCGCAAATCCACCATATTCTTTATTGTGGCATATATTTTCCTGATTTCCGGGTTGTCCTTATCATGGCAAATATGGATTTCCGGCTCTTTATATTTTTCATGAAATTCTAATTTAATTTTCATCTCTGCCCCACTCTTTCAAAGATTCTTTCTATTTTCATTCTAAATACTTTTGCGAAAAAAGGAAACACTAAAATGACAACTGGTCTGTTGGGAGCGATAAATGGTTCCCACACTTCCTTTTATCGCGGTTTTATGTTATATTTAATCATAGATTTTTACTACATGAGGATAAAAAAATGTTATTTAATTCTGTCATTTTTATTATGCTTTTTCTGCCACTTTCTTTGGCAGGATGGTATTTACTTCAAAAAATAAATAATCCAATCTATGCAAAGTTTTTTCTCTTTGCCATGTCTCTTTGGTTCTACGGCTATTATAACCCGTCCTATCTTTTGGTTTTATCCGGCAGCCTGCTTGTCAACTTCCTGTTTAGCTTGGGCTTTGAAACATCATCCAACGGACTTGGGCGGAAAACATTATTTCTCCTTTCCCTTTTGACTAACATCGGTATTTTATTTTACTTTAAATATTTTAATTTCTTTTTGGACAACTGTAATTTTCTGTTTCATACAGATTGGCATCTTGAAGCTATTGCGCTCCCTCTGGGTATCAGTTTCTTTACCTTCCAGCAGTTATCCTTTGTCATCGACAGATATCAGGGGAAAGCACCCCATTACGCCTTTATGGACTATGCCTGCTTTATCACCTATTTCCCACAGTTGGTAGCAGGTCCCATCGTACTCCACGATGAATTTATCCCCCAACTGCAAAAACGGGAAAACCGTAGAATCAATCCCGATATGTTCTTCGACGGCCTTTCCCTTTTCATATTAGGCTTGGCAAAAAAAGTGCTGTTGGCCGATGTACTGGGCATTGTGGTAAATGCAGAATACAAATCTATTGCCTATCTGGATGCCCCCTGTGCCTGGTTGACCATTATTTTTTACATGTTCCAGCTCTACTTTGACTTTAGCGGATACAGCGACATGGCAAGAGGTCTTGGCAAAATGTTTGGCTTCCATTTACCGGAAAACTTTGATTCCCCTTTAAAAGCAGTTTCCGTAAAGGACTTTTGGCGCAGATGGCACAAAACCTTGTCCCGTTTCCTGACCACCTATATTTATATTCCCCTTGGTGGAAACCGCAAGGGGCTGCCCCTTAAATGTGTAAACCTGTTGATCGTCTTTTTGGTTAGCGGCTTTTGGCACGGTGCAAACTGGACCTTTGTGGTATGGGGACTTCTGCACGGACTGGCTATGGTATGGGAAGCTATTTTCCCCAGACTCCGTTTCAAATGGGAACCTCTTAACAGACTGACTACATTCCTTTTTGTTACTTTTACCTTTTCCATCTTCCGCAGTACTTCCCTGGCAGAAGCATGGTTGCTAATCCAAAAATTGTTTACGGGTGGCTTTAAGGGATACTTTGTTGGAATGTGCAACACCCTTGTCATTCCGGAAACTTATGTACTTCGGGAAGCATTGGCACTTATTTCCCCCAAACTTTTGAATCCTCTCTTTGTAACCTGTACCCTACTTTTATTCGGCACATCCGTCATTCTCATTGTCCGCAGGAAAGCGGAGGACTGGATTGCCGCCAAGGGACGTACCAAAACGGGACTCTTTTTACTGGCCACACTGTTTACCTGGGTTGTCATCTCACTGTCCCAGGTCAGCACCTTTTTATATTTCAACTTTTAATTGAGATTTTGGAGAAAACACATGAAACAGATAAAACGACCATTAAAATGGCTTCTCATATTAATCGCCGGAGAACTGGCACTGGTAGCCTTCATCACATTCCTGTTTGATCCTTTTTACCAGTACCACGGTGCCCTGCCCGGCACAAAGGCCGTTCTCTACGACCGGGACAATCAGGTTCCCGGAACCATAAGGTCTTTTGATTACGACAGTGTGCTTCTCGGCTCCTCTGTGGCGGAGAACTTTGACAGTGACTATTTAAACACCATGTATGACGGCGAATTTATAAAAATCATCCGGGCTTCCAGTTCCATTGCAGACCTGCGTTACTATATGGACAAAGCACATAAGGAACAGGAAATCAAAAATGTATTCTGGTGTATGGATGTTTTTGCTTATACCTTTTCTACGGAAGTGACCCTTTATGGAGACAATATCCCCGGATATTTGCACACGGCTACGGTTTTAGATGATTTCCCCTATTTATTCAACAAGGAAATCCTCTTCCAAAAGATTCCTTTTTTCCTTGCCTCCTCTTACTTGGGTACCAATACGGGAGGCAACGCTTACAACTGGGCTAAAGACAAAACTTTCGGAGCCGCAAGTGCTCTGCGCTCCTATAATAAGCCCGTAGGAGATTTTTCAGATTCCGGAATAATCTCCGCTGCAGACAAAGAGCTGATTGACACTAATCTGAAAATGGCACTGGAAGAAATCACTTCTCACCCAGAAACACAGTACACCATCGTTCTTCCGCCCTATTCCCTTCTTTGGTGGGATTCCGGTTATGTGAATAATATTGCATCCTCTTATCTGTATGCGATGGAAGAATCCATGACGGCTCTCATTCCTTTGGAAAACGTGACGGTTCACTTTTTTATGAATGAAAGAGACATTATCTGCGATTTAAATTATTACATGGACATGCTCCACTATTCCCCGGAAATCAATCAGTATATGCTGGACTGCGTCCGTGCAGGCACCCATATCGTAACCGAGGATAATTTGGCGGAAACCGTTGCGGGTATGAAAGAAACCGTTGATTATATCGTTACGGAAAAAATTTACGACTATTATCCAAAGCAATAGACCTTTTTATCCTTAATAAAAAAGCACTCTTGCCATCCGGGGCTCTTGGCCCCTTTGGAAGAGTGCTTTATTTTTATTCTTTGTGCAGGACTTCTAAAACATTTCCTTTTTTATCATAAACCACATCACCATTGGTAATCACATAATCCTCACCGCCAAGGATTGCATTGCAGTAATCCCGGACAGAGGTCAATCTCCTTTTAAAAGCCACACCGCCACCAAACAAATCTACACCATGAACGTCCGAGCCTGCGGTCATGGGCAGATTATGTTCATTGGCATAAGCAATGGCCTTTACATCATATTCGGGGTCATTGTGGGATTTGCTTAAATGGTTCGAATGGGTTGCATTTACTCCCTCTGCCCCATCCACATATTCCGGATATAATCTGACATGGGGAATATACCATTCTTCTCTGTAGGGATGGGCATGTATTACCGTCCCACCCGCTTCGTGTATTAAGCGGTACTGCTCCTCTACGGTGGCTGTGCGTATTTCAGGATGAGCAATCATCCATACCGCGTCTACACCGTAGATTAAGAATTCTGTGCCTTCATACCCGGCTTCATAGCCAAAAAAGACATCGAAATCATCATGTTCATCCCCATAACGCTTTGCGTCCAAATATCCTTTTTCGAACTCTTTCACCCACTCAGCCCAGGGAAGAGACCTATCCACTCTGGTATTTCCGCCCCAGTTGTGGTCCGTTACTATGATACCGGCATACCCTGCCTCATGGGCCGCCTTTGCCATCTCATAACCTGTATTTCTGCCACAGGCACTACCTTGATTTGTGTGCAGATGGGTTTCATATAAATATGGATATTGTTTTAGAATTTCCGATTTCATTGGGAACCTCTTCTTATCTTCTGTACATCCGGCGCGAAATCCTTCTCACACAAACCCGAAATGTCTCTCCACTTTCTCTACTGTTCCATCAACAGTGCTGTTTGAATCTCTTTCAATCCAAAAATATTCACTATCTTTGATAGCTTTATAAGGATTCTCGTTAAGGCTTTTCAAGGTTTCATTACAGGTTGCCTTTGCCTTCTCCGTATCAGATGCACTATTTATAAAATCACGAAACCCTTGATGGTCCGGACGATTGCAGTAATCATCAATTACGTGTGACGGTTCTTTGATTAAAAATACGATTCGGGATGGATCCGTAATTTTATTCGCTTGTTCCATGGTCAAATGACAATCACACAATACGATTTGATTTTGTGAAAGACGTATCAAATCAAGCAACACAAAATCCAATTGTTCTCTTGTGTTGGTAATCAACCAATTTCTATATTCCTCTACCGTACGACCAAAGAACTCATCTGCATCTTTAAAAACCTTGTTCATTGACGGTTGAAAGTCAGCATTTGAGATTTTTTGATGATCAGGAAACTTCTCATCAATATCATACACTAATAAGTTGTGTCGCTCAGCCAATGCCCTGGAAATTGTTGTTTTTCCTCCACAAGGGGTTCCGGTTACAAAATATACATTTTTTAAATATTCTTTAATTACATTATCTTGAAATTCCATTACATAATCTCCTTTATTAAATAGTTTTTGGTATTTGGTTTGCACATAAAACTATTTAACATAGTCCTATGCACTTAGATATTTCTTGTTCTTAAACATACTACCATGATTCACACCTCCAAGAATTGATGGGTTTATTATATCAAATTTCACAGATTATACAAGCCATTTAATTTCTCTGTTTCTATATCAATCACCTTTTTATCTATCCGCCGGAAGAGAATCTCTATCTCCGGCAACTGATAACCTGCTGCTACGGATTGATACTCCCAATTATTCTTTAATCCCAGCCATCCGCAAATCTTTTCCGAGGAAAACGGCAGGAAGGGATATAAAAGAATTGCCAGATTTGCAATAATTTGCACGCAGTTATACAAAGTATTCTTGCACACAGCTTCATCCGTATCTCTCGTAATCCAGGGTTGTTCAGTATCAAAATACTTGTTCGCCGATCTGACAAATTCAAATATTTCATTGATAGCATCCTTAAAATAGGCCTTTTCTATCAAGTTGCCCACATTTGTATACAAATCAAGAATCTGCTTCTTGATTTCAGGATGTATGGTACCCTCCGGTATTATACCATCCCAATACTTATTAATAAAACTTAAGGAGCGATTGATAAAATTACCATATGCCCCCAAAAGTTCTCCGTTATGGCTATTCACGTATTCTCTCCAGGAGAAATCTGCATCCTTCTTCTCAGGTCCGTTTGCCAAGAAATAATACCTGATGGAATCAGCCTCGTAATTTTGCAAAAATTCATTGACCCAGATTGCATAATTCTGGCTGGTGGAAATTTTCCTTCCCTCTAAAGTCAGGTATTCACTGGAAACAATCCGATCCGGCAAACGCCATCCCCCACCATGTCCTATCAAAAGTGCCGGCAGTATAATGGAATGAAATGGAATATTATCCTTACCGTGTACATAATAATGCTTCGCATTCTCACCCCAAAGTTCTGCAAAATCTGCACCACGATTATCAGCCGCCACCTTACTGGCAGACAAATATCCTAACACATTTTCGGCCCAGATATATATTGACTTGTTCTCGTATCCTTCTTTCGGCACATCAATTCCCCACTCGAGATCTCTTGTCAGGGCACGGTCCCTCAGTCCTTCATCGATATAACGGTTCGTAAATGAAGTAGCATTTTTTCTCCACTCCGGCCGCCCGTCCACCAATGCTCTTAATTCTTTTTCCAACTTAGAAATAGCAATATACAAATGTTTGGATTGTTTGAAACTAATTTTATTACCACACACCGCACAAACCGGCTCTAACAGATTCTCCGGGTCCAGCACTGTTCCGCAAGCATCACACTGGTCTCCCCTTGCATCGCTTCCGCACTTAGGACATTTCCCTGTCACAAAACGGTCTGCCAGGAAAGTATCACACTGTTCGCAGTATGCTTGAGGAACCTCCTTCTCATAAACATATTCGCTTTCATAAAGTTTCTTATGAAATGCCCGGACAAACTCCTTATGCTCCTTTGAAGAAGTTTTCGTATACACATCATAACTGAAACCTAATTTTTTGAAGCATTCAGCAAACTCCTCATGATAACCGTCGCTTATTTCCTTTGGTGTCTTTCCATCTTTTTTTGCCCGGATGGCAACAGGTGTCCCGTAGCAGTCGCTTCCCGAAACAAAATATACATTGTCACCGATTGCTCTATGATATCTGGCAATCACATCTCCCGGTAATAATCCTGCAATATGTCCAATGTGCAGGGATCCGTTTGCATAGGGCCACGCCCCTCCTACTAAAATTTTTCTCATACTTCATACCTCATTTCTTTCGTGATAACTGGTTAATAAACTCCGAAACTTAACGTTCTTAATATTGTTTTTTGTACTAAAAAAGCCCTCCTCTCTGAAAATTACTTTTCAGGGACGAGAGCCTAAGCTTCGTGTTACCACCCTAAATTCACTTACACCTCACGATATAAGCCTTATCAACTACAGAGGAGAAATGATTCCCCGATAGTCTATCACTGTAACGGGTGCACCCGTCGTAGCCTTGGCATGTTAGCTTCGGTACGCAGCTCCGAGACCATTTTCGGTAGTTCCTTCTGTGCCTGCTCTCACCTAATCAGACTCTCTGTAACATATCTAACTACTTACTCTTCTCTTCATAGCCTTTGATATTTTGCTCATTCTACATCTATTTTATTATCTTGTCAATTCCTTTTTTCTCAGCACACATAATATATCTTACCACAAACAACGTTTAATAATTTAATCCGAATTGGGTATATATGCATTCTTCTTTTTCCCATACCCAATTTCTTTCCGAAATCAATTGGTTTGGGGCTAATTTACACTATTTTTGTTTCCCTTTGGGTATATAGAGTTCTACATTTTCCCTATACCCAAAATTGGGCGAAAAATTGGGTACCAGACAATTTTTTCTTCCTCAATACCCAAAGTCATCTTTAAAATAGTCAAAAAGCTATAGTAATACCGGAATCTCGCTTCTTTTTGGGCATAGAGAAATCTGAACCCTACATATACCCAAAAACACCAAAATACGAATCTCTATTTTCTATCCGTCACATACACCGATTCAAAGTTTCGATCGCTTCTCTTTCTTACAATGTCTCTTTTTGTTTATGTATAACAAACGCAAAACAACATGCTATAATAAACATTAGCACTCCACGCACACTCTCTGCAATCAACAGTTCTCCGCCACTCAGCACTACAATTTTGGTTTCGAAATCAAAGAGAAAATGCAACAAAATTGCAGGAATAATATTCGACGCCAGTATCGTCATCTCTATCGCAAGCCATCCAAAAATAAAGGCATTCAGTACTGTTAAAACAATCTCAAATAAATTACTTCCGTTAAAGGCGGTTGCAATATGTCCAATTCCAAAAATAAATGTAGATACTATCATCAGGCCTGGCGATGAAAATCCTTCGTTTAAATAGCGGGGTATTATCACCCTAAAATATACTTCGTCTGCTATTCCCACAAACAAGTACAGAAACAAGCTGCCCAACACATAACCTATTGATTTTATATAAAATCCTTTTACAACTACAGGAATAAAAATCACAAGAAGAGGTATAAAATAAAACACTCTTTTACAATTTCTAATA
>JAZNGC010000084.1:0-8623 GCA_045589155.1 Lachnospiraceae bacterium | reverse complement strand
CAATGGGCTTTATGGGTAGATAAAATAAGTAAAAATCAATAGAAATGAAGAAGAAATGAGAAAAAATATCATGCCATTAGCATGAAAACCGCTTATTAGGGTAGAAAATGAGCCAATTTGGTTTACATAAATATAAATTTTATCTTCCCAATAACGCCTTTTTGGTGCTTATGGGTAGATACGGCAAACATTTTGGGAATTCAACGTCTGGCTGTCGCCGTTACCCATCCCCGCAAATGCTTCATACAATTCCCGCACATCCGGAAACTCATAAGTCGGTTTATATTCGCAAGAAGCAACATCCTCGGGTGTAGCTTCCCCGGTATAAAGGACGCAGGTGTCCACGCCGGCGTTAACACCGCAGAGAATGTCTGTGTAAAGCCTGTCGCCAACCACCAATGTCTCGTCGGGGGAGAAGCCGGAGGCGGAAATACAAAGGTCCACCACCTCCCTGGCAGGCTTACCTAAATAGACAGGTTCTTTTCCAGTGGAGGCAGTAATCATGCCACAGATGGAACCACAGTCCGGAATGAAGCCAAAATCGATAGGGCAACAAAGGTCAGGGTTGGTGGCATAAAAAGGAATGTCCAAGGTGTGAAGTACCTTGCATACCTGAACCAGTTTTTCGTAGTTCAATTCACTGTCATAGGCAACAACTACGCAAGTGATATCCTCCTCAAATACTTCTGTGACAATGAGGCCGCTCCTGCGAAGCTCTGCCATGAAGGAGGAAGTACCAAGTACAAAAATTTTCTTGTCGGAAAAATGCTCTGACAAAAAACGTATAGTCATATAACCGGATGTGATAAATAAGTCTTCCGTGGTTTCCAGACCAAAACTATTCTTAAATTTTTCTACATAGTCTTTTCCACTGCGGGTGGAGTTGTTTGTAATAAAGTAGGCCTTTCCGCCCATATTCCAAATCTGTTCCAGTAATTCGCGGCTACCGTCATAAAGGGTATCTCCAACAGCAATGGTGCCGTCTATATCAAATAAAAACAATTTCTTTTTGGTTAACATAACATCATCTCCCAATACGGATAATATTTATTGAAAATTCCAGGCAGATATAACAAATGTCCCGTTGGGAATAGAATAGCATGCCCTTCTATTTTTTGCCAGTAAAACGGTGGAAATGCTTTACAGAAAACCTCGAAACCTTTAAAATAAAAATGCAGTGTGCGAAAGTGGAGGAAACAGAAAAGTGAAATTAATATCTTGGAATGTAAACGGCATCCGTGCCTGTGTAGATAAAGGATTTTTGGATTTTTTTAAAGATGTGGATGCGGACGTGTTTTGTCTGCAGGAAACCAAATTGCAGGAAGGTCAGATTGAGCTTCCTCTGGACGGATATTATCAGTATTGGAATTATGCCGAGAAAAAGGGGTATTCCGGAACCGCACTTTTCACCAAAAAGGAACCTCTTAAGGTGACTTATGGAGTGGGAATCCCGGAGCATGACCATGAGGGAAGGGTAATAACGGCAGAGTTTGAAGAATTCTATGTGGTTACTGTTTATACACCCAATTCACAGGATGAGCTGAAACGTTTGGATTACCGTATGAACTGGGAAGATGATTTCCTTGCGTATTTAAAAAATTTGGAAGAATCGAAACCGGTTATTTTCTGTGGGGATTTGAATGTGGCACACAAGGAAATAGACCTGAAGAATCCGAAAACAAACCGGAAAAATGCCGGATTTACAGATGAAGAGAGAGGAAAAATGACCACTCTTTTAGAGTCCGGTTTTATTGATACATTCCGATATTTCTATCCCGAGCAGGAAGGGATTTACTCCTGGTGGTCTTACCGTTTTCAGGCAAGGGCAAAGAATGCCGGATGGCGTATTGATTATTTTATAGTGTCCGAGGCTTTGAAGGATAGGCTTGGGGATGCAAAAATCCATACGGATATTTTGGGATCAGACCATTGTCCGGTGGAATTGACATTAAAATAGAGGGAAGAAATAATGAGTCAAAAAATACAAGAGAGTAACCCCCCAAAAGTAAAATTTTGGGATAAAGACCTTGATACCATTCTCTATACGATAATGTGTATTGTAACGGTTCCGGCGATTATTTTAGGACTTTGGTACATGAAGGCAGCAAAGGAGCTTTTGCCGGAAGGTACTTCTACCTGTGTCCTTTGGCAGGCTTTCAGGCTGTATTGTCCCGGTTGCGGCGGAACCAGATCTTTTCGTGCTATGTTTCAAGGGGATATTTTAAAAGCAATATATTACCATCCGGCAGCAGTTTACGGAGTCGGCCTGTATTTGGTTTATTTCATTTCACAAACTGTGATGCGTCTAAGCAAGGGCCGCCTGCCCGGAATGAAGTTCAGACCGGTGTATTTGTACATTATGCTGGGGGTCATGGCCCTTAATTTTATCGTGAGAAATGTGTTGTTGTTTTTCTTTGAAATCCCAACACTTTAACGAATTAAAGCGATTGACAGATATGAAATATTAGAGTTATAATAATCGTATATATATAAGGGAGGATAAAATAATGGATTTTAATAATCAACAGAACAATCAGAATTTTGAAACACAACAGAATAACGTACAGCCGGTATACAATGCGGTTCCCCCTACATATGTACCTGTTCAGGCAGCTAACCCCAACAATGGTATGGCAATTGCTTCCCTGATTTGCGGTATTGTAGGTATTTTAAGCTGCTGTTGTTGCGGTCTTGGTTTCATTCTTGGTATCGTAGGTCTCATTCTTGCTATTGTTTCTAAGGGTAAAAACGGTGGTAAGATGTCCGGTCTGGCAATCGCAGGTCTGGTTTGCAGTATTTCAAGCATTGTTTTTGGTATAGGCGGAGTGCTTTTCTGGTTCACACCGGGCACAATGGATGCATTCATGGAAGGATTCTATGAAGGATACTACGGTTATTATTAATTTTATACATATAAATAGTGTATAAGCTAAGGCGGAAAGAAATTTCCGCCTTTTTTCATATAAAGAACGTTAAACGGGACATTGAACGTGTTATAATGGGATTAGTAGCCCGGATGTGGGTTGCGGAAGACGGTATAATTTCAGAATAGCTGTTTGAAGCCGATATTTAGTAAAAAGCGAGGAAAGTCATGAGTCTGAGATTCTATTTTGGTGGTTCCGGTGCGGGAAAGAGTACAGGGGTTTATAAAGAGATTATTGCAAGGTCAATGGCAGAGCCTGACCGGAATTTCTTGATTGTAGTTCCGGATCAGTTTACCATGCAGACTCAGAAAGAATTGGTTACGTTACATGAGCGGGGCGGTATTATGAATATCGACGTGCTCAGTTTCGGACGCCTTTCTCACCGCATTTTCGAAGAGGTGGGAGGAAATGACACACCGGTTTTAGACGATACTGGCAAAAGCCTGGTGCTGAGAAAAGTAGCAACGGGGCTTAAAGATTCCTTGCCGGTTCTTGGAGCCAACCTGGAAAAACAGGGCTATGTCCATGAGATAAAAAGTGCAATTTCAGAATTTATGCAATACGGAATAGCACCGGATGATGTGGAAAAACTGATTGCCTTTGCGGGTAATCGAGGGGCATTAAAAGCGAAATTACAGGACCTGGAGGTTTTATATAAAGGGTTTAAAGAATATATAAAAGAGCAATTTATCACCACGGAAGAAACTCTGGATTTATTGCAAAAGGCGCTGCACCGTTCCCGGATTATTCCCGGCAGCGTGGTGGTATTTGATGGATTTACCGGATTTACACCCATTCAGAACAGAGTGGTACAGGAGCTGATGCTGCTTGCACAGGAAGTGATTGTTACCGTTACCGTGGATGTGTCTGCTCTTACTGACAAAGCATCCGGTGGAAACGACGCAGGTGGAAAAGCACCATGGATTCTTCAAGGCGAGCAAGAACTTTTTTACATGGGACGTAAGATGACGTCTGACTTATGTAAACTAGCGGAAGCCGTAAGAGTGCCAAGAGGAGAAGATGTTTATTTAGGTGGTTGTGACGGAGAGGGAAGATTCGGAAAACAGTCTGCCCTGGGACATCTTGAGAGAAATCTGTTCCGGTATCCCATGAAGGTGTGGGAGCAGGAGCAGGACGAAATTCAAATCTACGAGGCTTCCACAGTCCGGGAAGAAGTACACCAGACAGCCATTCTGTTGGAAAAACTGGTGCGTGAAAAAGGATACTGCTACCGTGATGTGGCAGTGGTCTGCGGAGATTTGGAAAGTTATGGGGAGCATGCGGAAACGGAGTTTGCCATGATGGGCATCCCCTGTTATATAGACAGGACCAGGGGGATTGTATTAAATCCTTTCATCGAATATATCAAAAGTGCATTGCGCATGTTGGAAAAAGATTTCTCTTTTGAGACGGTGTTCCAATATTTGCGCAGTGGTCTTACAGATTTTACCATGGATGAGATTGACACACTGGAAAATTTTGTGCGTGAGCGCGGTATCCGTGGCAGGAAAAAATGGGGACAGCCATTTACCTGCAGAACAGACCAAAAGGGCAAACCGGAGGAAGCAGAGGCGGAGCTTGCAAAGATTGAATATTATAACGGACTGCGTTCCAGATTACTGTCAGGTCTGGAGCCTTTGGACAATCTGAAGAAAAAGAGTACTGCCGGAGAATTTGTAAAAGGTTTGTATGAATTTTTAACCGAGGCAAAGGTGGCGGAAAAGCTGGCTTTGTATGAGGCAAAATTCGAAGGGGAAGGGAATTTGACCGCTGCCAAGGAATATGGTCAGATTTACCGCCTTGTGATGGAACTCTTGGACCAGGTAATGGGTCTTTTAGGAGAAGAAATGATGACCCTGAAGGAGTTTGCAGATATTTTAGAGGCAGGCTTTGGGGAAATTGAAGTGGGAACCATTCCGCAAAATGTGGACAGAGTTCTTGTGGGAGATATTGAGAGAACCCGTTTGAAGGAGATAAAGGTATTGTTCTTCCTTGGGGTAAATGATGGAAACATTCCAAGAGCAGCGGGAAAAGGCGGCATTATTTCTGACATTGACAGGGAATTTTTGTGTGCCTCCGGACTGGAATTGGCACCTTCACCCAGACAGCAGATGTACAGCCAGAGACTTTATTTATATATGAATATGACAAAGCCTACGGAAAGGCTGTATTTGTCATACTCAAAAATGAACGGGGAAGGAAAAAGTATCCGTCCCGCATATCTGGTTGACATAATAAAGAAAATGTATCCCGGGATTGTTTTTTCACAGCCGGAGACCAAGGGATGGCAGGAGCAGATTATTACGCCTCCTTCCGGTATGAAGTATCTGGCGGGGGCACTTAGAGATTATGTGTCCGGTTATCCCGTGGAAGAGGATGTGTTTACCCTTTACCATGTATACAAAGATGATTATGAAGAGAGGCTTGCGAACGTTTTACTTCAGGCGGCTTTCAAAAAGTATGAGGAAAGCACCCTGGGAAAAGAACTGGCAAGAAAGCTTTACGGACAAATATTGCAGAGCAGCGTAAGCCGTCTGGAATCCTATGCGGCTTGTGCGTATTCTCATTTCCTGAAATACGGATTGGGGTTAAAGGAGCGGGAAGAATTTGGATTTGAATCCACGGATATGGGTAATGTATTTCACAGTGTGTTGGAAGAGTTTGCACATAAACTGGAGGAAAGCGGTTATACCTGGTTCAATTTCCCGGAGGAATTTGGAAGAAGTGCCGTTGCAGAAGCTATGGAGATGATTGCTGCACAATATGGAAATACAGTACTTTACAGCAGCGCCCGCAGTGCCTATGCGGTGAAGCGTATGGAGAGGATTCTCACCCGTGCGGTATTAACCATGCAGTACCAAATCCGGAAGGGTATGTTTGTACCGGGAAGTTACGAATTGGCATTTTCCAAGGTCTCTGATTTTGAAAGTGTGAATATCGCATTATCCGAGGAGGAAAAAATCCGTCTCCGCGGAAGAATCGACCGGGTGGATACCTGCGTCAGCGATGATAAGCTTTATGTGAAGGTTGTGGATTATAAATCCGGAAAGAGACAGTTTGACCTGGTGGCAGTATATTATGGCCTGCAGTTACAGCTTGTGGTTTATATGAATGCTGCAATGGAAATGGAAAAGAAGAAACATCCGGAAAAAGAAGTGATACCTGCCGCCATGCTTTACTATCATGTGGCGGACCCTGCCACAGAGGCGAAGGGGGAAATCAGTCCGGAGGAACTGAATCAGAAACTTCTGGAAGAATTGCGCACCACAGGTGTGGTAAATGACAGAGAGGATGTCATTGGAAAACTGGACGCAGAGCTAACGGGAAAATCGGATGTTGTACCTGTAGAGCGTAAGAAGGATGGATCTTTGTCTGCAAAATCCTCCGTTTTAAGTAGTGATGAACTGCAACAAATCTCGAGTTATGTAAACTGCAAGATCAAAGAAATCGGCAAGGAAATTTTGGCGGGAAAAATAGCACTGAATCCCTATGAGAATGGTGCGAAAAATGCCTGTGAGTATTGTGAGTACAAGGGAGTTTGCGGATTTGATCCCACTACGCCCGGATATAGAAAACGGAAACTTTACGATTTGGATAAGGAAGCATTGATTGAAAAAATGGAAGAGGAGGTGAGCAGGAATGGCAATTAGTTTTACACCGGACCAGCAAAAGGTCATCGATTTACATGGTTGTAATATACTGGTTTCCGCAGCGGCGGGAAGTGGTAAAACCGCAGTTTTGGTAGAACGCATTATTCAGATGATTTGCAACAAAGAAAAGCCGGTGGATATTGACCGACTGCTCATTGTAACCTTTACCAATGCGGCTGCAGCTGAGATGCGGGAGCGTATCAGTCTGGCCATTTCGGCCCGGATGGAGCAGGAGCCGGATAATGAGCATCTGCAAAGACAGTCTACTTTGCTTCACAATGCCCAGATTACCACCATTGACAGCTTTTGCCTTTTTCTGCTTCGAAACCACTTTAACGATATAGGCTTGGACCCTGCTTTCCGGGTGGCGGACCAGGGTGAAGTGGAGCTTCTGAAACAGGAAGTTATGGCGGAAATGCTGGAGGAGTACTTTGAAAAAGGGGAGGAAGATTTTCTCAACTGTGTGGAGGTGTATTGTCCGGGCGGCAGGGAAACTGTACTGGAAAATCACATTCTGAATCTATATACTTTTGCCATGAGCCAGCCTTGGCCAAGAGAATGGCTTTTGGAGCACCGCAATGACTATGATATTGCACAGGTGCAGGATTTGGAGAAACAGCCTTGGGCGGTTTTCCTTACACGTCATATATGTATGCTGATAGAGCAATGTGCAGATTGGACCAGGCAGCTTGTGTTCCTTTGCCAGGAACCGGATGGACCCTATATGTATGGGGAACTTGCGGACAAAGAGTTGGAAATGATGGAAAAGCTGTTATCTGCAGACAGTCTTGCCCTGTTACAGGAGAAACTTCCCACGGTAGTGTTCGACAGACTTCCTTCCAAGAAGGATGGTTCTGTAAATGCAGAAAAAAGAGAGCAGGCGAAAGCCTTGCGGGAACAGGTGAAAAAGACTTTGAAAGACATTCAGGAAAAGTTTTTTGCCACCCCTTTGGAATTAGCCGTGGAACAGATGCAGGAGTGTGCTCCGGCGGTAAGTATGCTGGTGGACTTGTGTCTGGATTTTTATGAAAGACTTTTGGCGGCAAAGGCCGACAAGAAGATATTGGATTTTTCCGATATGGAGCATATGGCACTTCAGATTTTGCTGGAGCGGACAGAGTCAGGGGTAGTTCCTACGGCCACTGCCAAGGAGTACAGGGAGCATTTTGAGGAAGTGTTATGTGATGAGTATCAGGACAGTAACCTGGTACAGGAATATCTGCTGATGGCGGTTTCCGGTGAGGAAATGGGCAAGTTTAACCGCTTTATGGTAGGAGATGTGAAGCAGAGTATTTATAAATTCCGTCTGGCAAAACCGGAGCTTTTTCTGGAGAAGTATCATCAATATCCGGTGGAAAGTGGAACGGAAAGTGGAGCAAATACATGCTGCCGTATAGACCTTAGCCGGAATTTTAGAAGCAGAGAAGAAGTGATTGATACCGTAAACCATGTGTTTTCCAACATTATGGGAGAGCAGATGGGAGGTATTGTCTACGACGATAACGCTGCCCTTCATAAAGGGGCGGTTTACCCGGAAAATGCAGGCTGTGACAGTGAACTGATTCTGGTGGAGAAGCCGGAAAAGGATGCGGAAGCAGATGCAAAAGAGCTGGAAGCTTTGGCGATTGCCAAAAGGATAAAGAAGCTCCGGCAGGAGTTTAAGGTAACGGACAAGGGAACAGGAGAGTTTCGTCCCGTTACCTTTAAGGATATTGTGGTTTTACTCCGTACAAACAGCGGCTGGGACGAAACCTTTAAAGCGGTGTTTGAACAGGAGGGAATTCCTACATACGTATCTACCAAAACCGGTTATTTTTCCACCTCGGAAATCAGACAGGTAATGCAGTTTTTAAATGTGCTGGATAATCCCCTGCAGGATGTCCCGCTTTTTGGCGTGCTGAAATCCGTGTTTGGCGGCTTTACAGATGAGGAGATTGCAAGAATCCGCTGCCTGGCAAGGGAGTTAGAGTCGGCGGCGCAGCCGGAGAATTTGCAGGAAATTTCCCGCACCGGATTTGAGGAAGGATTTTTGTATGAGGACTTAAAGAG
>JAZNGC010000083.1:0-16165 GCA_045589155.1 Lachnospiraceae bacterium | reverse complement strand
TTGCGAGTCTTTCTGGACAGAATCCCAGCTCGTTGACGGCAAGTGTCCTGACTGTGGAAGAGAAGTTAAACCTGCGAAAGAAGAGGCTTACTTCTTCAAAATGAGCAAATATGCAGACAGACTGATCGAACATATCAATACCCATCCGGAATTTATCCAGCCGGTATCCCGTAAGAACGAGATGATGAACAATTTCCTTCTTCCCGGTCTTCAGGACTTGTGTGTTTCCAGAACATCTTTCAAGTGGGGTATTCCTGTTGATTTTGATGAAAAGCATGTGGTATATGTTTGGCTGGATGCACTGACAAACTATATTACAGGTGTGGGCTATGATGCGGATGGCAACAGTTCTGAACAGTACAAGAAACTGTGGCCCGCAGATTTACATCTGATTGGTAAGGATATTATCCGTTTCCATACCATATATTGGCCTATTTTCCTGATGGCTTTGAATGAGCCTCTGCCCAAGCAGATTTTTGGACATCCTTGGCTTTTGCAGGGAGATGGAAAAATGAGTAAGTCCAAAGGAAATGTAATCTATGCAGATGATCTGGTGGATTTCTTTGGCGTGGATGCAGTGCGTTACTTTGTACTTCATGAGATGCCTTTCGAAAATGACGGAACCATCACATGGGATTTGATGGTGGAACGTCTCAATTCTGACTTGGCAAATACGTTGGGTAATCTGGTAAACAGAACCATCTCCATGAGCAATAAATACTTTGGCGGTGTGGTTGCGGATAAAGGGGTTACACTTACAGAAAATGATGCGGCAGTGGATGCAGATCTCAAGGCAGTAGCAACAGGTGCCCTGGATAAGGTCGCAGCAAAGATGGAAGATTTAAGAGTCGCTGATGCCCTGACAGAAATTTTTGCCGTGTTTAAACGTTGTAATAAATATATTGATGAAACAGAGCCTTGGGTACTGGCAAAGGATGAAGACAAAGCGGACAGACTTTCTACTGTACTTTACAATTTGGTGGAAGGTATCGTAATCGGTACTTCCCTGCTTCAGTCCTTTATGCCTGAGACAGCAGAGAAGATTGCAGCTCAGCTCAATGCAGATTTGAGAAGTTTTGACGAATTGAAAACCTTTGGCCTTTATAAGAGTGGCTCCAAGGTGACAGAGAAGCCGGAAATTTTGTTTGCAAGATTGGATGCGAAAGAGGTCTTGGAAAAAGCAGAGGCTATGTTTGCGGCAAGACGTGCTGAGGCAGAGGCTGCGGAAGGAAAAACAGAAGAAAAAGCGGAAGAGTTAAATGTAATTGATATAGAAGCAAAACCTGAAATTTCTTATGATGATTTTGCGGCATTGCAGTTCCAGGTAGGTGAAATTATTGCTTGTGAAGCAGTGCCTAAGTCGAAAAAACTGCTTTGTTCACAGGTTCGGATCGGTAGCCAGGTGAAACAGATTGTCTCCGGCATCAAGTTGCACTATACGCCGGAAGAAATGGTAGGCAAAAAGGTTATGGTTCTGGTGAACTTAAAACCTGCGACTCTGGCAGGGGTTCTTTCGGAAGGAATGCTTCTTTGCGCAGAGGATGCAGACGGAAATCTTGCATTGATGAAACCTGAAAAAGATATGCCGGCAGGAGCGGAAATCTGCTAGATTGGGGGCAGACATGAGAAAAGAAGAGTTCTATTTTGATTCCAGAGACGGAAAGAGTAAAATTCATGCAGTAAGATACACACCGGACACAGAGAATGTGTCCGGCGTGGTTCAAATCATACACGGTATGGCGGAGCATATGGATCGTTATGAAGAATTTGCACGTTTTTTGACAAATAATAATTTTGTTGTGGTTGGAGAAGACCACCTGGGTCATGGAAAATCCGTGGGAGAAGGTCAGGTGCAGGGATATTTTTGCTCCCAGGATCCGGCTACCGTTGTGGTCCGTGACAGTCATCGGTTGAAGAAGATGACTCAGCAGCTTTATCCCGGGGTGCCCTATTTTATAGCAGGACACAGTATGGGTTCTTTTATGCTTCGCAGTTACATCGCAAAATATGGAACCGGTATAGATGGAGCCGTTATGTTGGGAACAGGAACGCAACCCATGGCTTTGATAAAGGTAGGGAAGTGTTTGGTTTGTGTGGCAAAATTGTTTGGCGGTGCGAAGCGTCCTGCAAAATTTTTGGATAAGATTGCCTTTGGGAACAGCAATAAGAAGGTTGAAAATCCCAGAACAGAAAAGGACTGGTTTACCAGAGATGAGGCGGTTGTTGATAAATATCTGGCGGATCCGGATTGTGGTTTTACGTTTACTGCCAATGGGTTTGGAACTTTGTTTGAACTGATGGACAGAGCCTGCAAGAGGAAAAATGCGGAGAAAGTCCCGAAGGAGTTGCCGGTACTTTTTGTATCAGGTACCCATGACCCTGTGGGAGAATATGGTGCCGGCGTGAAAAAAGCGTATAACACCCTTAAGGAAGCCGGTGTGCAGGATGTGGAAATAAAACTTTATCAGGATAACCGTCATGAAGTTTTAAATGAACTTGATAAAGAAACCGTTATGAATGATATTTATAATTGGATACAGAAACAGATTGCAAAGAAAAGTGCAGAATAAAAAGAGAAAGAAGATATACACTATTCATAAGAGGTGCATACAAGGATATGCTTTTGGAATTGAGTGGTGGAAATGACCCTGAAAAGGATGTATTTTCATCCCTCGGGGTCATTTTGATTTTATATTGAAATGTAATGAAAAAAGAAAGGAAAAAACAGTATGAAAATAGCATTCTATGGAACGAAGCCCTATGACAAAAAATGGTTCGAGCCTCTGGGGAAGGAGTATGGGTTTGAAATCCGCTTTATTGATTTGCCCTGTAATAAAGATACCGTCATGCTGGCGAAAGGTTATGACGCAATCTGTATATTTGTAAATGATTATGTGGATGCGGCGATGATTGATGAATTGTGTGAAATGAAGGTAAAAGGTATTTTGCTGCGCAGTGCAGGATTTAATCATGTGGATATCAGAGCGGCAAAAGGAAGGATTGCTGTGCTGAGAGTGCCCAGTTATTCTCCGGAAGCGGTGGCGGAATTTGCCATGGCATTACTGTTGACCATAAACCGAAAGACACACAAGGCTTATGGCAGAACAAGAGAATTTGATATGAGATTGAACGGGCTTATGGGCATGGATTTAAATCACAAAGTGGCAGGTGTTGTGGGAACCGGTAAAATCGGTCAGGCAATGATTCAGATTTTGAAAGGTTTTGGAATGCAGCTGTTGGCATACGATCCATATCCCAACAAATCATTGGAAGTGGAATACGTATCATTAGAAGAATTGATGAAACGTTCCGATGTAATTTCTCTGCATTGTCCGCTGACACCGGATACAAAGCACATGATTAATAAAGAAACCATTGCTATGATGAAAGAAGGCGTATATCTGATCAATACTTCCAGAGGTGGTCTCATTGATACAGACAGTCTGATTGACGGTCTGTTGGAAAAGAAGTTTGGTGGAGTAGGTCTTGATGTGTATGAGGAGGAAGAAGGTATTTTCTATGAAGACCGGTCGGGGGATATAATTACAGATGAAAATCTGGCAAGATTGATGACTTTCCCCAATGTACTTGTCACATCCCACATGGGATTCTTTACGGAAGAGGCGATGCAGGCCATAGCAGTAGAGACTTTGGAAAATGCGTATGCGCTGGAAAACGGAATGCCTCTTATTAATATTGTGGAGCCGTCCTAGGGAGATAATAATTGTTGTAAATTCAACATGAATTTGATATGATTAGTGCTAGGTGTTTTGGTACACAAGGGATAGATACCATGGTATGAAAAGGGGACGGAAGAAATGAAGGAAGACGATTTTTCATACGAAATACGCTGGATGAAACCGGAAGAGTGGGATGAGACCATAGATATGGTCTGGCGGACTTTTATGAAGTTTGAGGCTACAGACTATACGCCGGAGGGTGTTCGGAATTTTTATGCCTTTTTACATGACGGGGAATTGAAGCGCTGGTATATGGAGGGAAAGTATCTTATACTGGTTGCAGTTTATGAGGGAAAGATTGTGGGTGAAATTTCGGTGCGCGAAGGAAATTTTATTTCACTGTTATTTATAGAAGAGGCCTATCACCGGAGAGGAATCGGAAGAGAACTAATCCGGAGAATGGCCGATTTTATGAAAAAGGAGCGCGGCGAGATTTACATGACTGTCAAAGCGGCCCCCTATGCTGTTGGTTTTTACAGAAGATTAGGCTTCCGGGTAAGCAGACCGGAAGAGTGCATTGCGGGAATCCGTGTAACATCCATGGAAAAATTTTTATAGAGGAGTAAGGAAAGATGGGAAAACTATTTGATTTGGACAGTCCTTTTGTCCGGGTGATGAACAAGGTGGCAGATTTAATGTTATTGAATATCCTGACGCTGGTTTGTTGTTTGCCGATTGTAACGGTCGGAGCGTCTTTGACGGCTTGTCATTATGTGGCATTAAAAATCAAGCGTAATGAAGAAGGATACATAACCAGGGACTTTTTTAAATCTTTTAAGATGAATTTCAAGCAGGCTACAGTGATTTGGTTGCTTGTGATTGTAGAGGTTATTGTGCTGATTGCAGACTTTTATATCATCAAGACCAATACCGAAGTACAGATAGGTACATGGTTTGAGATTCTGCTTATGATAATCACTATTTTGACTGCGTTTACATTGTGCTGGGTTTTTGCAACTCTTGCAAAGTTTTCCAATACTGTCAAAGGAACCTTAAAAAATGCGCTGGCACTTAGCATGATGAATTTTCCGAAGACCATAACGATGATTGTCTGCTATGTTATTCCGGTTATAATCTTAATCTTTTTTATGCAACTGTTTCCCTTTGTCCTGCTGTTTGGTTTTTCGGCACCGGTATTTGTAAGTGCCCTGATGTATGATAAGAACTTTAAGCAGCTGGAGGAAAAAATCTACGCAAGAATAGAAGCGGAGAAAGGTCCCGAGCAGGTGCTGTCTGAAGAGGATGATGAGAGAATCTTCACAGATATGTCAGAGCAGGAATTAGAACAATCCAAGAAAAAATAACGGATTTGGTCAATGTGTACATCAATCAAACAAAGAATTGTACAATGTGTCTACGGATGCAAAAAAAGCGGTTCTTAATGAGCAATTTTTACAATCATATTAAAAAACTTTGTGAAATTGTGGCATAGCACAGAAAAGTATTTTCATATATACTAGGTTCATGTGAAAAAGTTTCATGTATTAAGAAAGGAGTTTTAAAAATGGCAGGCTTAAATTTAAAGAATATCTGCAAAGTATATCCTAACGGATTTGAAGCAGTTAAAGATTTCAATCTTGAAATCGCTGACAAAGAATTTATTATTTTCGTAGGACCTTCAGGTTGTGGTAAATCTACAACACTTCGTATGATCGCAGGTTTGGAAGACATCTCTTCCGGTGAACTGTGGATTGGCGACAGAATGGTTAACGATATTGAACCTAAGGACAGAGATATCGCGATGGTATTCCAGAACTACGCTCTCTATCCTCATATGTCTGTATATGACAACATGGCTTTCGGTCTTAAACTTAGAAAAGTTCCGAAGGATGAAATCGATAAGATGGTTAAAGACGCAGCTAAGATCCTTGACCTTACACCCCTTCTTGACAGAAAACCCAAGGCTTTGTCCGGTGGTCAGAGACAGCGTGTAGCTATGGGTCGTGCTATCGTTCGTAACCCTAAAGTATTCCTGATGGACGAACCTCTGTCCAACTTGGATGCTAAACTCCGTGTACAGATGCGTATCGAGATCGCTAAACTTCATCAGAGACTTGGTACAACCATCATCTACGTTACACATGACCAGACAGAAGCTATGACTCTGGGTACAAGAATCGTTGTTATGAAAGACGGTGTTATCCAGCAGGTAGATACTCCTCAGAATCTGTATGATAAACCCCAGAACCTGTTCGTAGCAGGATTCATGGGTTCACCTCAGATGAACTTCCTGGATGCTACAGTAGAAGTAAGCGGTGATGTTGCAAGCCTGAGAATCGGTGGCCGTGCAATTCCCCTTCCTCCTTCTAAATCCAAAAAGCTTATTGAGGGTGGTTATGATGGAAAAGTTGTTACATTTGGTATCCGTCCTGAAGACGTTTATGATTCCCAGATGTTCATCGAATCCTCACCTCAGAGCGTATTTGAGTCTACTGTTAAAGTATACGAGTTGCTTGGTGCAGAAGTATATCTGTACTTTGATTTGGATGAGTACCCTGTTACAGCAAGAGTTGATTCCCGTACAACAGCAAGACCTGGTGATACAATCAAATTTGCTCTCGATGTTGAAAAGATTCATGTATTCGATAAAGAGACAGAGCAGGTTATCACAAACTAATATTGATGTGAGTAAATTGAGAGGGATGTGGAAACATCCCTCTTTCTTTGTTGAATCACAAAGTGGTTATAAATTTGTTAATTTTGCTAATTAATCTTGCGGGGAAAAATAAAATAAGATAAGATTAAGTGGAAGAAAATTGCAAGAATGCCTCTTTTAGAGAGATAATTTGTGGAAACAAGAGGAGAGTAAAATGATTTCCGGTCAGATTATTCAGACAAGTATTGATGAGTTAAAAGCCATTACAAAAGTAGATTTATGTATATATGACATAAACGGACAACGCGTAGCGGAAACAGCCGATGTATTTGACTTAGAAGCGGAATTGTTACGCATGTTTGCTATGTCACCTGCAGATAGCCAGGTAATAGGGAACAGTCATCTGCTTAAAGTTTATGATGAAGGTGAACTGGTTTATGTGTTGGTGGCAAAAGGGTATAGTGATGACGTATATATGGTGGGAAAAATTGTTGTATGCCAGTTACAACATTTGATTACTGCCTATAAAGAACGCTTTGATCGCAATAATTTTTTTCAGAATCTTTTGTTGGACAACCTGCTTTTAGTAGACATATATAACAGGGCGAAAAAACTTCACATAGAGGCAAATGCCAAGAGAGCTGTATTCCTTGTGGAGACAAAGACAGAAAAAGATGGGATTATTGCAGAACTGCTAAAGGGTATGTTTTCAAATCAAAGCGGAGATTACATTACCGCTGTGGATGAAAGTACGCTTATCCTGGTGAAATCCATGGAAGACGATGATAGCTACGAAAACATGTTGCATATAGCCAATACTATTGTTGATATGGTGAATGCGGAAGCAATGATTAATGTAAGAGTTGCTTTCGGAACAGTGGTTTCTGAGCTGAAGGATGTGTCTAAATCATATAAAGAAGCCAAGATGGCATTGGATGTAGGTAAGATTTTCTATGCGGAGAAAGCAGTAGTTGCATTTACAACCTTGGGAATCGGCCGTTTGATTTATCAGCTGCCGGTAAATCTTTGCAAGATATTCATCCAGGAGATTTTTGGTGATGATATACCGGAAGAACTGGATGACGAAATGCTGACGACCATAAACAAATTCTTTGAGAATAACCTTAATGTGTCAGAGACCTCCAGACAATTGTTTGTACATAGGAATACTTTGGTTTACCGTATCGAAAAATTGAAGATGAGTACGGGATTGGACGTAAGAAACTTTGATGATGCGTTGACCTTTAAGATTGCTCTCATGGTGGTAAACTATATGAAGTATCTGGAGTCGTTGGAGTATTAAAGTAAAATAGAATTTATAGGAATATTATAGGACAGCCCCTGAATACATTTATAATAGGAGATGAATGTATTTGGGGGTGTTTTTATGGATAATTTTGAAAAGCGGATTAAATATTTGGACTATATGGAATATGGTATCAAAATAAAAAATGGTGGGTTTTTACGAACGGAGAAATCGGAACACTCCTGTAAGGTGCAAATGAGTGTCAGAGGGCTTTATCCTACGGATACTTTATCTGTAGATATTCATCTTTTGGGAGATGGAGGGAAGAGAAAAGTGGATACAATGTTACTTCATTACGGGAAGGGAGACTATTCCGCAGTGTGGAATGCAAAGGATTTAGCGGGAAGCGGAATGTCATATGATAAATGGAATGGTGTAACAATTTCAGTTTCTGAACATAGAGAATTAACAAGTGTGTGGCAGATGATATCTGAACCGGAAGAAATATTAGAATCGGAGGCGGAGAGGGAGAAGGTTGAGGTAATAAAGGAAGTTTGCAAGGAAGAGACCGTACAGGAATTACATATATCAACCGGGGAAATAAATGTGGAGAACCAAGATAAAGCGGTGGAGGCTGAACACGTAGCCCGGGAACCGGAAGAAAAAACAGAAAGACAACCATTACCTTTTGAAGATTTATATGAGGATAAATGGACCCAGTTAGAACAGTATTATAAAAGAATCCGTCCCTTTGGAGACGGAAGGAACTATTTATCTATTACTCCCAGAGATTTTATTGTTTTGGCGGGAAAGTATCAAAAGTTGGTAAGCAACAGTTTTTTGCTTCACGGATACTATAACTATGGACATGTGGTTCTGGGGAGAGAGAAAAAAGCCGATGGATATCAATATTATTTGGGAGTACCCGGAATATATCATGAGAGAGAAAAACAAGTGGCAATGATGTTTGGATTTAACGGATTTGAAGGAGCGGCAAGTCATAGCTGTGAGGGTGGTTTCGGCTATTATATGACAGTGGTCGAGATATAATTTGGGATGTGAGAGAACTATATTCCTTCACAATCAAAGGTGGGGATAAAACTTTCCGTAAATGTTTCCCCTTCTTGGATAAATCCATTTTCTACGCCGATAGAGACGGCGAAATCAACAACATCATCATATTCCGCAGAGGTGATACAACGCCCCAGTTCCGGAAAACGGGTATCGGTGATAACGGGAGTATATTGATTCATAATACTAATAAAAATATTATGACCGTAGGTTTCAAATAAATATTTTATGATTTCCTTGGAGTCGGTGGTCTGACCGGGTAATACCAAATGGCGGACAATCATTCCTTTTTTTAAGAGGCCGGTTGTTTCATCGGATACAGGCTCGCCCACCTGGCGATACATTTCGGAAAGGGCGGTTGTGGCCAGTTCAAAATAGTCGGGGGCGTTGGAATAGCGTGCACTTAAAGTGGGAGAAAAATACTTCAAATCGGGCAGGTAAATATCAATTAAACCATCAAGCAATCTTATGGTTTCGGCTTTTTCGTAGCCGGAAGTGTTATAAACAATGGGAAGAGTTAACCCATTGTTTTTTGCTTTGTGTAGAGCGTTTATGATTTGGGGAACAAAATGAGTGGGCGTAACAAGATTAATATTGTTGGCGCCCTTTTGTTGAAGTTCTAAAAAGATTTCTGCCAATCTTTCTGTGGAAATTTCTTTTCCGGTTTGTCCCAGGGCAATGTTATGGTTTTGACAATAAACACAGCGGAGAGGACAGCCACTGAAAAATACTGTTCCGGAGCCCTCTGAGCCGGATAAGCAGGGTTCTTCCCACATGTGAAGAGCTGCTCTTGCGGCAAAAATGGCCGCAGTTTGACCGCAGTACCCCACTTGTCCTTGCAGGCGGTTTGCTCCGCAGTTTCTGGGACAAAGAGTACAATGATCCATTATGGAATTTGTAGTGTTGAAGTTAAACTGTTCCATGGCAGCTCCCGTAAAAGAAAAATAAAAAACCGTGCTATGCTCTTAGGAGGATACTCTTATGCGTTACCTTGGCAGTTAACTGAACTCAGGCACCCTTGCGGCACATGGACAATTCTACTTAGTGCTGCTTTGTTCCCAACCTGACACGGTTCGTAGACATCCATTGCGCAAGACCCGGGCTTTAGCGCCACTTACAAAGGCCGGCCATAAGAGCATCCGCCTAAAGGCACATGCACGGCTTTTTTAGTGTAATTGTTTTATATTCTTTTGTCAAGGAAAAATCCGGGACTGAAATAGAAGTCCCGGATTTAATGTTAATCATTTTCGATTTCAGGATAAGATTCGGCAATATTCAGAAGGTGATCACCGATACGCTCGTAATCCGTTAACATCTCTGAGTACAGAATAGAAGTTTCCACGTGGCAACAACCTCTGCGGAGACGGTCTAATTGATTTTGCCGGTACAGTTTTGTTGTGTCGTCAATCTGTTGTTCAAAAACAGTGATTTCGCCTAAAATCTGACGGCTGTCCTTGTTTTCAAAATTGTTTAAGTCTTCTAAGGCGGTCATACAAATCTGTTTCATTTCAGAAACTTCATCAAGGGCAATTTCGGAAAGTTTGAGATTGCGTTTCTGTAAATGGTCCGCAAATTCAGCCAGGTTCATGGCGTGGTCGCCAACCCGTTCCAAGTTACCGATTACTTTGTAAATCTGATTAGTTGCAGTGGTATCTGCAACAGACTGTTCCAGGGCAAGGACTTTAGAAATGCGACGGGAAAGTTTAGCGTTGTATAAATCGATTTGTTCTTCTCTCTCTTCAATTTCGGAAAAATGTGAAATATCTGCATTGATGATGGCATCAAAACTCATTTCTACATTTTTGGTTGCCAAGGAAAGCATTTCATGCATTTCTTCTTTTATTGCTTTCAAAGCCATTGTAGAGATACCCAAGGGATGGTGGGAACGCATCAACTCGTTAAACCAGCGTTCTTCATCCGGAGTGCCGGTGTTTTTGTCGGGCAGAAGTTTTTCTGCCATAGTCGCAAGAAAACTACCAAAGGGAAGTAGAATTAATGTTGTTACAATGTTAAATGTGGTATGTGTATTTGCAATTTGTGCTACCGGATCTCCCGTAATGCTTTCCATTAAAGCAACAAATGGTGTTGTTAAAGTTAGTACTACGAAAATGCAAGTGCCGATAATATTAAACATTAAATGAATTAGCGTAGTGCGCTTTGCATTGCGGCTGGTACCGATGGAAGCAAGAACAGCGGTGATACATGTACCGATGTTTTGGCCAAACAGTACAAATACGGCTCCGTCCAAACCGATAAGCCCACTGGCTGCCAGGGTTTGCAAAATACCTACGGAAGCAGAAGATGATTGAATAACCGCAGTAAAGATCATACCTACCAGGATACCAATCAAAGGATTGCTAAACTGAGTCATCAGTCCAACAAACTCTTCGGAACTTCTAAGAGGAGTCATGGCTTCGCTCATTAAATTCATGCCGACGAATAGAATTCCGAGACCGCCTATGATACCACCTAAATATTGTACTTTTTTATTTTTCAGAAATACAATCATGGCAACACCCACGAAAGCAATCATGGGAGCGATAAGTCCGACATCTAAAGCGATAAGCTGACCGGTAATGGTAGTACCAATGTTGGCGCCCATAATAATCCATACCGCCTGCCGCAATGTCATAAGCCCCGAGTTTACAAATCCCACTGCCATGACGGTAACGGCAGAAGAAGATTGTACCACAGCGGTGACAACAGCACCTACCAGTACGCCTAAGAACCGGTTTGAAGTTAATTTTTCCAGAATACTTTTCATGCGGTTTCCGGCCATGACTTCCAGGTTGGTACTCATCATATTCATACCATACAGGAACAATGCCAGACCACCAAAGAGACTAAAGATTGCTTCGATATTCATGTTTTCCTCCTTAATTGGCAAGAAAAAAGACTGATAAGGCATATCGCGATAAAAGTCTTTTGTTCATTAGATATTTAAATTATAAGTGAGGAAAAAAATCAATACCATAAAATCCATGTAAGAGATTGTAAAAAATAAGTAAATTATGAGGAGGTATCGGGGATGGTCTTCCCAGCTTCCAGTTTATTGCGGATGCGCAGGTCCTTGAAGAAACTCTTAAGCAGGCTGCTGCATTCTTCCTCCAACACGCCCTTTACGGTTTCTACCTGATGATTGAACTCCGGCATGTTCAGAATGTTTAAAATGGAACCGGCACATCCCGCCTTGGGATTCATGCACCCCATGATAACTTTGGGGATACGTGCCTGCACAATGGCGCCGGAGCACATTTGACATGGCTCCAAGGTGACATAAAGAGTACAATCTTCCAAACGCCAGTCCCCTATTTTTTTGCTGGCTTTATTGATGGCGGTAATTTCAGCATGTGCTAGAGTGTTTTTGTCTGTATTTCGGCGGTTATATCCGCGTCCGATAATTTTATCCTCATAGACGATAACACATCCGATGGGGACTTCACCCAGGTTCATTGCTTTCTTTGCCTGATTAATGGCAGCTTTCATATATTTTTCGTCTGATGTCACGGGAACTCTCGCTTTCTTTAACCGATTTGTGTGTTGCGTGTACTGAAAGAAATCAGTATACTGTTATCTAGAAGTATTATAACCGTTGAATATTGTAACGTCAAACCCTTGCAGAAAAGAGGACAACGTAGTGAGAATTAATGGATTAAACAAAACTACTCTTTTAGATTATCCGGAACATCTGGCAGCAACTGTTTTTACCGGCGGCTGTAATTTCCGTTGTCCTTTCTGTCACAATGCAGGGCTTGTGCTGGAAGCGGAAAAGCAACCGATGATACCGGAAGAAGAGGTGTTATCTTTTCTCCAAAAGAGAAAGGGGATTCTTGGCGGCGTGTGTATTACGGGCGGAGAGCCTACTTTGCAGGTAGACCTAAAGGATTTTATACGCAAAGTAAAAGAGATAGGATATTTGGTGAAACTGGATACCAACGGGTACAGACCGGATGTGCTGGAAGAACTTCTGGAAGAAGGCTTGCTGGATTATGTGGCGATGGATATAAAAACCTCTCCGGAAAGGTATCACGTATTAACCGGGAAAAAAGAAATTGACACAGATGTCATTTATAAAAGTGTGGAGTTATTGCGAAACAGTGGGATTCCATATGAGTTTAGAACTACAGTTGTAAAAGAACTACACTCGAAAGAGGATTTTATCCGGATTGCCAATTGGCTTTCGGGAAGTCCGGTGTTGTATCTGCAGGCATATCGTGAGAATGAGAATGTGATACAAGGCGGGTATAGTGCGTGTGTAAGAGAAGAAATGGAGGAGTATGCGCAGATTTTGCGGAGAACAATTTCAAAAGTAGAAATTCGCGGAATGGAGTAAGGCGCAGAGAAGCAGTATGAAATATTTTAGAAAATTTATTGGTGATAAGGCATTTTATAAGATGGCGCTGGCGGTGGCAGTTCCCATTATGATACAAAACGGGATTACAAACTTTGTCAGCCTGCTTGACAATATTATGGTTGGACAAATCGGAACAGATCAGATGTCCGGTGTGGCGATTGTTAACCAGCTTATGTTTGTGTTCAATATCAGTATATTTGGGTCAGTTTCGGGAGCCGGCATTTTCGGAGCACAGTTCTGGGGCTGCGGCAAACAGGAAGGCGTTCAGCATACCTTCCGCTTTAAGTGGATTGCGGCTGTACTGCTGGTGGTTTTAGGCGGTGTATTATTCTTTGCGGCAGGCGACGAATTAATTATGTTATATCTGCATGAAGAAGGAAATGATGTGCGGATTGCGGAGACTCTTTTTTACGCAAAGGAATATTTGGGTGTAATGATTTGGGGTCTGCTTCCCTTTGGTGTTTGCCAGGTGTATACAAGTACCATGAGGGAATGTGGAGAAACCCTGCTTCCCATGAAAGCAGGAATTGCGGCTGTGGTTGTCAATATGTGTTTGAATTATGTGTTAATCTTCGGAAAATTAGGATTGCCGGAACTGGGCGTAGTGGGTGCGGCGATTGCTACAGTGGTATCCCGCTATGTGGAAGTGGCAATTGTAATTGTATGGGCACATACCCATAAAGAAAAGCAACCTTATATCAAAGGGGTTTATCGCAGCTTCCATATTCCTGCAAATCTGGTTGGAAAGATTTTGCTGAAAGGTACCCCGCTTATGCTCAATGAGATTATGTGGGCCATGGGCATGGCAATTCTGATGCAATGCTATTCCTTGCGTGGGCTGGATGTGGTCGGTGGATTAAACATTTCATCTACTATTTCTAATTTATTTAATGTAGTCTTTATTGCTATGGGTAGTGCGGTTGCTATCATTGTAGGCCAGCTTCTGGGAGCGGGAAAAATGGAGGAAGCAAAGGATACGGATACAAAGTTGGTAGCCTTTTCGGTGGGCTCCTGTCTGGTGATGGGGGGATTGCTTCTGGCAACGGCTTCCTTGTTTCCGCAGATGTATAATACAACGGATGAGGTCCGTAATCTGGGAACAAGTTTTATCCGTATTGTGGCAGTTTGCATGCCTTTGTATGCCTTTGCGCATTGTACGTACTTTACGCTCCGCTCCGGGGGAAAGACCTTGGTGACATTTTTGTTTGACAGCGTGTTTGTTTGGTTTGTCAGCATTCCCCTTGCTTTTGTTTTGAGCAGATTTACCACGCTTCCTATTGTGCCTCTGTATCTGGTTTGTCAGTTGCTGGAGATTGTGAAGTGTGTGATTGGATTTATACTGATTAAAAAGGGAATCTGGTTACAAAACATTGTAAAAGATGAAAATTAGTAACTTGGTAGAGAGTATGTTGCAGAAAGATTTGGTGTCCAACGAGGAAATAAGAAAGTGTCTGGAAGAGATGGCAGAGGAAAAGTATCAGGCTTTTTCCCAAAGTCTTATTCCGGGTTCCAGACCTATACTTGGGGTACGGATTCCTGTGCTGAGAAAAATGGCAAAGGAACTTGCCAAAGGGGACTGGAAAGCCTATTTGGAGAAAGCACGGGATGACAGCTTTGAAGAAGTGAATTTGCAAGGTTTTGTTATCGGATATGCCAAGGCAGATTTGGATACGCTGCTTCCATATATTAAAGGGTATGTGGAAAAAATAAATGACTGGTCTCTTTGTGACGGATTTTGCGCTACCCTAAAAATAGTGAAGAAGTACAAGCAGGAGTTTAAAACGGTTTTACGGGAGTATGCGGCAAAGGATTCTGAGTTTGCACAGCGTTTTGTGGCGGTTGTATTATTGAATTACTATCTGGAGCCGGAGGATATGGGTGAGACCTTGCGGATGCTGGATGGTTTAAAGAATGAAGGTTATTACTGCAAAATGGCAGTGGCCTGGGCGGTGGCAACGGCCATGGCAAGAGAGCCTGGTAAGGTGTGTGAGTATCTGAAGGACGGAAATAATACTTTGGATGACTTTACATACAATAAGGCGATTCAAAAGATGATTGAGTCATACAGGATTAGTGATGAAGATAAGTACAATTTAAGAAAAATAAAACGATGAGAGGTGCAGAATATGGGGTTACAAAATTTAAAATATACCTTTGATTTTCCGGAGCCGGATAGTCTGGTCCAAAAAGAAGAATACCCTGACGCTTTTACTTTTTTTGACGGAACAGAAGTAAAAAGCCCGGAAGATTGGTGTAAAAGAAGAGAGGAACTAAAGGCGTTATATCAATATTATATGTATGGGGTAATACGGGATGGGGAAGGAGAAACTTTATCTTGTAACTATTCCGGTTCTGATGCCACGGTGACGGTTGAGAATGGAGGGAATAAAGGAAGTTTTTCTTTCAAAATTCATGTGCCTGATGAAACTAAGGTGCCTATGCCGGAAAATGGCTGGCCGGTTATCATTGCCATGGGATGGTTTTTACAGGTGGAGTATGCAAACAGCCGTGGTTATGCGGTAATTATTTATGACTATAATAAAGTGGCAGCGGATAATAATACATATACCGGAGCGTTTTATGATGTATACCCCTATGGTGCCACATGGCAGGAACAGACCGGGGCATTGGCAGCCTGGGGCTGGGGTGCGTCTAAAATTCTGGATGCTTTGGAACAGGAACTTGGAGAAGTTTATAACATAAATTGGGAGAACAACATTTTGACCGGTGTTTCCAGATGCGGAAAAGCAACGGCTGTGGCGGGTGTATATGATCCCCGTATAAAGATTTCTGTGCCTACCTGTTCCGGTGCAGGTGGTATGGCTATGCTTCGTTACAATTCAGAGGGAAAAGTTTATGACTTATCTTCCATTGGTGCATCGGAAAACTATACGGTTGGCCAGAATGAACCTTTGGGTTGTTTGCAATCCGATGCAGAAGGTCATTGGTTCAACGACAATTTCCGGAACTTTACTTCGTATGGCCAGTTCCCTTTTGACCAGCACTTGCTGGCATCTTTATATGCAAAAGAAGATCAGTATCTTTTTATTATTTCTTCTTATATACATGAAGATTGGACCAATCCTCCCGCAATGTGGGAAAATTATAAAGAGGCGAAGAAGATATTTGCAAAACTTGACCTGGAAGATCATATTACA
>JAZNGC010000082.1:0-7390 GCA_045589155.1 Lachnospiraceae bacterium | reverse complement strand
ATGGATTTGAAAAATCCCCTTGTAAAGGCGTCCAGAAGATTTGACATTCAAGCAAAGAGCATGTCTTCCTATAACAATAGTTTTGAAGCTCTTGTGAAGGATTTAAAAAGATATAAGAAAAACAATTACAGGGTACTTTTGTTGTCCGGTTCCAGAACCCGGGCCAGACGTTTGGCAGAGGATTTGCGAGACAACGAACTGACTGCTGTGTATACCGATGATCCTATGCGTGAGGTGCAGCCCGGAGAGGTTGTGACTTATTACGGTCATGTGGAAAAAGGATTTGAATATCCGCTCCTTAAATTCGTTGTCATTGCTGAGAGCGATATTTTTGGTGCAGAAAAAAAGAAAAAGAAGAAAAAGCGGTTATACGAAGGTCAGAAGATTAATGATTTTGCAGAACTTAAAGTAGGAGACTATGTGGTTCACGAAAATCATGGCCTGGGTATTTACAAAGGAATTGAAAAGGTAGAGGTGGAAAGGGTAGTCAAGGACTACATTAAAATAGAGTACCGGGACGGCGGAAATCTGTATATTCTTGCTACCGGTCTTGATGTGATACAAAAATACGCATCCGCTGATGCCAAGAAGCCTAAGTTGAACAAACTGGGTACCAAAGAATGGGAAAAGACGAAGACAAGAGTACGCGGTGCGGTAAGTGAAGTGGCAAAGGATCTGGTGGAGCTTTATGCCATAAGACAACAGACGGAAGGGTATCAGTTCGGCAAGGATACGGTTTGGCAAAGGGAGTTTGAAGAACTATTTCCTTTTGAGGAAACCCAGGACCAGATACAGGCTATTGAGGATACAAAATCCGATATGGAAAGCCGGAAAATCATGGACCGATTGGTTTGCGGTGACGTAGGTTACGGTAAGACAGAAGTGGCAATCCGCGCGGCGTTTAAAGCTGTACAGGAAGGAAAACAAGTAGTGTATCTTGTGCCCACCACTATTTTGGCACAGCAACACTATAATACCTTTGTACAACGTATGAAGGATTATCCCATCCGTGTGGATTTGATGTCCAGATTCCGCAGTGCGGGTGAACAGAAAAAGACTATCGAGGATTTGAAAAAGGGCTTTGTGGATATCGTTATCGGGACTCACAGGGTGCTTTCTGCAGACGTGGTCTTTAAGGATTTGGGACTTTTGATTATTGACGAAGAGCAACGTTTTGGCGTTGCCCATAAGGAGAAAATAAAGAAATTAAAAGAAAATGTGGACGTTTTGACTTTGACGGCAACACCTATTCCCAGAACTCTTCATATGAGTCTGATAGGAATCCGTGATATGAGTATTTTGGAAGAGCCCCCTCAGGACCGTATGCCCATCCAGACTTTCGTTTGTGAGTATAATGAGGAGATGGTCAGAGAAGCTATTTCCCGTGAACTGGCAAGAGGCGGGCAGGTTTACTATGTGTATAACCGGGTCCAGAACATTGATGAAATTGCAACCATGATTCAAAATCTGGTGCCGGAGGCGGTGGTAACATATGCTCACGGTCAGATGCGGGAACAGGATTTGGAACGCATTATGTACGATTTTGTCAGTGGGGAAATTGACGTACTGGTATCCACAACTATTATAGAAACCGGACTGGATATCCCCAATGCCAATACTATGATAATCCATGATTCAGATAACATGGGCTTATCCCAGCTTTATCAGCTCAGGGGCCGTGTGGGCCGTTCCAATAGAAATGCTTATGCTTTTCTAATGTACAAACGGGATAAAATGCTGAAAGAAGTAGCGGAGAAACGTTTGGCAGCTATTAAGGAGTTTACGGATTTGGGCAGCGGATTTAAAATCGCTATGAGGGATTTGGAAATCCGTGGCGCAGGTAATCTACTTGGCGAAAGACAGCATGGCCACATGGAAGCGGTTGGATATGATTTGTATTGTAAGATGTTGAATGAGGCAGTAAAAAACCAAAAGGGAATCGAGACCATTTCTGATTTTTCCACTACCGTTGATTTGGATGTAGATGCTTTTATTCCACCGGAATATATTGTAAATGAAGTACAGAAACTGGATATTTACAAGAGGATTGCGGGAATTGAAAACATCAAAGAGCGGGATGATATGAAGGATGAACTGTTAGACCGTTTCGGTGCAATACCGGAGTCTGTGGAGAATCTGCTGCGTATAGCGCTAATCCGTGTGTCTGCTCATAAATTATACATGACAGAGGTCAAAGGTAAAAATGAACGGATCCAGTTTGTGTTTAAGCCGGGTGCGAAATTGAATCCGGCGGGAGTGCCTAAACTGGTAAACAGACACAAGGATGATCTGAAATTTGTGACCTATGGTTCTCCTACTTTCACATACAAATACCGCAAAACGGGATTGGTGGAAAAGGATGCAAGACTTCTGTTGGATTTGACAGAAAAACTTTTGACAGAGATGTCCGAGGCACTTGCACTTACGGAAGAAGAACAGAAAGGATAAGAAGATGGAAAACTGCAAACAGATATTGTCCGCGATTTTGGATGCAGGTGAAGTGATGCTTTGTTCCGGAGCGGAGGTCAGCAGAGTAGAAAATACGATTTGGCATATGGCAAAGGCGTATGGATTTACCAAGGTTGATGTCTATACTATTATTTTTAGTATTGTAGTAACGGTTCATGATGAGGAGGGGAATATTGAAACCCAGACCAGAAGAATAGAGAGCCGGGATACAAACATGCGTAAGGTGGAGAAAATAAATGCCCTTTCCAGACGTGTGTGTGAAAAGCCTCTTCCTCTGGATGAATTGAAAGCTGAAACAGAAAAGATAAGAAAAGAAAATGGATATCCGGCGTGGCTTGTTTTTATTGTATATGGAATATCCTCTGCAGCTTTCACTGTATTTTTTGGCGGTGGAGTGAGTGATGCCATTGTATCTTTTGTGGGCGGTTTGATTATAAGGTTGGTGCTGCTGGCAGGTATAAGACTGCGTATCCAGACGATTGTTCTGAATATGCTCTGTGCTGCTGTGGCAGGACTGATAGCAGTGCCAATGGTAAGGCTTGGAGTGGGAAAATCCATTGATATGATTCTTATCGGAAATATCATGCTTCTCATTCCCGGACTGGCGTTTACAATCTCTCTTAGAGATATGATCCGTGGCGATTTAATCAGTGGTTTGCTTGGATTGTGCGAAGCTGTCATCAAAGCCATAGCAATTGCGGGTGGACTGGCCCTTGTGTTGTGGCAGTTTGGAGGTGGCTTATGATGCAAGAGATTATTCAAACTCTGATGGCTATGCTTGGGGCAATCGGGTTTTCCATATTATTTAATGTCAGAAGAAAAAAACTGGTGGCAGCAGCCGTTGGCTCCGGTATTTCCTGGATTGTATATGTGGTGACATTTAATATGTATTCCGATAAAGTATTTAGTCTCTTTTGTGCGACTATTACAATGGCACTTTTAGCAGAAATACTGGCAAGAGTCATGAAAGCCCCGGTAACCATTTTACTTGTACCTATGCTGATTCCCCTGTTCCCGGGAAGTGATTTGTTTTATGCTACCAGTCATTTGGTGCAGGATAATAACATAGAAGGCGCTGCATATCTGGAGTTGGTACTTAAAGAAGCAGGTGCAATTGCCTTTGGTATTATTTTAGTGACTTGTGTGGTGCAGGTGATTTTAAAGGTGTGGGGACATTTTAGCCGGAGTAGGGCACGGAAATAAAGTCCGTATTATAGTACAATGAATTTGATACCATTCTTTCAGAAACAAACAACGGGTGCTTTTGAAAGGATGGTATTTTTATGAAAGGATATGTTACGGCAAGCGGTTATATGGGGTATGTGAACGGTGAATATATTTTATTTGCCAGTGAAGAGGATTACAAAGAATTTGTTGAAGATTAGAATAGGATTGATGTGCTGACTTGTCCGGTGTAAGATGATAGGAATTTACTTTACGAAATGTCTTTGAATATGGTATATTATAATCAGAATGTAAGCACTTACAATTTGATGAAAATTTGGATATTGGATATGCTTCAAAGAGGGAATGCGGGAAAGGAAGGAATACCGGAATGAAAAAAGAGTTTGATTTAGTATCTTTGGGAGAATTGATGTTAAGATTATCCCCTACGGATAATGAACGTATTACAAGAGGTGACTCTTTCAGTAAACAGGTAGGTGGCGCGGAGATGAATGCGATTACCGGGACAGCCATGCTGGGTCTTCGCTGCGGTATTATTTCCAAGTTGCCGGCAAACGACCTGGGGACCTATGTAAAGAACCGTGTCCGTCTTTGTGGTGTCAGTGATGATTATTTGGTATATGACGGGGATGATGATGCGCGTCTGGGTGTATATTATTATGAGAATGGTGCTTATCCCAGAAAACCAAGAATTGTCTATGACAGAAAAAACACATCCGTCAACAAGATAGATATATCGGATTATTCTGAAGAATTATACGCGTCTGCAAGATGTTTCCATACCAGTGGAATTACGCTGGCACTTAGTCCGCAGTGCCGCAAGACTGCGATTGAGATGATTAAGCGTTTTAAAGAGCAGGGAGCCATGATTTCCTTTGATGTAAACTTTCGCGGAAATCTTTGGACCGGTCCGCAGGCCAAGGAATGCATTGAACAGATTTTGCCATATGTGGACATTTTCTTCTGTTCAGAGGATACGGCAAGACTTACCTTTTTAAAAGAAGGTGATGTAAAATCCATCATGAAGAGTTTTACGGAAGAGTATCCTATTTCTATTGTGGCATCTACGCAGAGAATTGTGCATAGCCCTAAGAGACATACTTTTGGATCTGTGATTTACAGTGCAAAGGAAGATAAGTATTATGAGGAGGCTCCTTATGCTGATATAGAAGTGGTAGACCGTATTGGTAGTGGTGATGCATACATCTCCGGAGTGCTCTATGGATTGTTAGCTCATGAAGGAGATTACCAGAGAGCCTTGGAATACGGAAATGCAACCAGTGCCCTTAAAAATACAATTCCCGGGGATTTATTATCCACAGATTTAAAGGAAATAGATGGAATTATTAGGGAACACAAATCTACGGGACGAATTGCGGAAATGGAGCGCTAGTACTTGACTTTTCCAAAAAACTAGAATACAATGAACCGAATATGTGAGTAGGCAACGTCCACTTTTACAGCGGACGTTGTTTTTATGTGATGACGACGAGGTGAGAACCATCGTGTTTGCACGAAAAGGCTTTCGCTGACCGTTCATCAGGGAAAGGAAATTTTTATATGAGATATGATGAATCATTTATAGATTCAAGAATTATACGGGCGGTAACAGAAATGGGATTTGAGACAATGACTCCCATTCAGGAGCAGGCAATCCCCTATCTGCTGGAAGGCCGGGATATTATCGGTCAGGCACAGACCGGAACGGGGAAAACAGCAGCTTTCGGAATACCGTTGTTACAGAAAATTGATCCCGAGGACAGAAGCCTTCAGGCAATTATTTTGTGTCCAACCAGAGAATTGGCTATCCAGGCAGCAGAAGAGATGCGTAAATTTTCCAAGTATATGCACGGTATCCGTATGGTTCCCATATACGGTGGTCAGGATATTACAAGACAAATTAAGGCTTTGAAGGGTGGAGTGCAGATTATTGTAGGTACACCCGGCCGTGTGATGGACCATATGCGCAGACATACTATTAAGATGGACTCTGTGAAAATGGTAGTTTTAGACGAAGCGGACGAGATGTTGAATATGGGATTTAGGGAGGATATGGAAACTATTCTCAAGGAGATTCCCGGCGAACATCAGACAGCGTTGTTCTCTGCTACTATGCCTCAGGCAATTTTGGATATTACCGGAACTTACCAAAGGGATGCCGTAAATGTTAAGGTTGCTGCAAAAGAATTGACGATTCCCCTTGTAAAACAGTTTTATTTTTATGTGAAGAGCATTTATAAGGAGGAAGTAATCAGCCGTCTTATTGAAGTGCATGGCTTGAAACGTTCCATGATTTTCTGTAATACGAAGCGGATGGTGGATGAATTGGCAGAAAATCTGAAAGCACGTGGATATCAGGCGGAGGGTTTACACGGTGATTTAACCCAGAAACAAAGAGATTTCGTTATGAGCCGTTTTAGAAGCGGCAATCTGGAAATTCTGATTGCAACGGATGTGGCAGCAAGAGGAATCGATGTGGATGATGTGGAAGCTGTATTTAACTATGACATTCCCCAGGACATAGAGTATTATGTACACCGCATTGGTAGAACCGGACGTGCCGGAAGAGAAGGTATGGCATTTACCTTTGCTTACGGCAGGGATATGTATAAACTCCGTGATATAGAGCGGGTATGTAAGACAAAAATGACAGAATCCCAGGTGCCTACCGCCGGTCAGGTAAATAAACTGAAAGCGGAAAAGGTATTAAAAGATGCAGCGGTACTTGCGGAAAGCAATAACTTGGATAAACTGGAAGAGATGCTGGAAGAGTACGTGATGCAGAATGAGTTGGATCCTATGCAGTTGGCGGCAGCACTGGTTAAAATGCAGGTCGGAGAACAACTTCAGGAAATTGAGATTGAGCAGCCTCGTCAACCCAGACGCAAGAACAGCGAAGGTGATGGAAAACGCCGTCACAGTGAACGTGGCAGTCGCGAAGGCGGCAGAGGTGAGAAACGTGATGTGCGTCGTGACGAGGGACAAGGCATGATGACCGGAAAGCGTCGCGGAGGGAATCGCGACGAGGGACACAGAGGCAGTAGTCATGACGGCCGCAAGGATGACAGAAGATATGATAGCGAAAAAGAGCGGGGCCGTCGAAGATTGGGCGTCAGAGAGAATGCTTCTGAAAAAGAACGTGGCGGAAGGAAGAAAAAACGCATCGAAAAATATAGTGCAGAGAAATATGAAAAATTCACGAAAATGCCAAAAGATGTGAGAAGAGATGGAAGAGCCGGACGTGCGAAATAGCACTCCCGGCTCTTTTAGTTTTCTTAAGTTTTCTAAGGTGGAATTTACATGCTCTTTCTTTTGCTGGAGACTCATTTCTTTAAAATTACGATAGTGTAAAACGTCATAAATCCGATAGGCGTCAAAACGATCAAGATTGTCCGCATCGTTTATTTACCTAAATTGGGATTTGTGGATAGGGGAAATTTGAAGTAGTCCATGTGCCTTGTCATTGTAGTTGTTTTATGGAAGCGGCACCGTTATAAGCCGCTTCTACCCTAAAGAACGATAGATGCTTATTTGGCATGATAAGAAAATGCATTATGTAAACCTATTTTCGAACTTTATCTGCCCTTTGGGCCCTCAATGGGCTTTATGGGTAGATAAAATAAGTAAAAATCAATAGAAATGAAGAAGAAATGAGAAAAAATATCATGCCATTAGCATGAAAACCGCTTATTAGGGTAGAAAATGAGCCAATTTGGTTTACATAAATATAAATTTT
>JAZNGC010000081.1:0-7673 GCA_045589155.1 Lachnospiraceae bacterium | reverse complement strand
ATCGACACCTCCTACTTCCCTCCCAACATTATTAACCAACAGGCTGTGGAAGGACGTAGAAGTTGGCTTTTCTATGCGGGAAACAACAGTCCCGCCTATTACAGAGGCCAACTGCTTCTTGAAAATGAAACCTTGGCAGATTATGCAAACCGGGTTGCCACCCTGCAAGAACTTTGTGATGAAAAAGGCATTCAGTTACAGCTGATGATTCTTCCCAACAAAGAACAGGTATATTCCGAATATATGCCCAGCTACACCATAAACGACACCTACAAGCGTGTCCCCAGACTGGTAGATTATATCCGGGAAAACACCGGTGTGGAAATTCTCTATCCCATAGACCAACTACAAGCCGGAAAGCTTTACTGGCAGACCTACTATAAGTACGATACCCATTGGACCTATGCCGGTGCCTTTATCGGTACACAGCTTCTCTATCAGGCTTTGGGACTTCCCACCACAAGTCTTGATGACTTTAAATATGATTTGACTTACCGGAATGGCGGCGATCTGGTACTGCTGGCCGCCTTAAATCCCGACAATTATCCTAACGATCCGGTTTATACGCCTCTGTACAAGCAGGAAGTAAACCTTTTGGAAACCACCGGACTTCGGGACGGCGAAGGAACCTTTACCGCAAAGACCGATAGCCCGAACCAGTCCAATTTTGTACTGATTGGGGACTCCTACCGTCTGCAGATGTTACCCTTTTTGGAAAGAGATTTTTCCAATGTAACTTTGACCCATCGGAACAATATTTCTTCCGAAAAAATCAAAGCAGCCGTTCTGGATGCGGATATTCTGGTGTTGGAAGCCGTAGAACGTTACGACACAAGATTAATGAATAATGTAAACACTTTAATAGAAATTTTGTCCGGTGTTACACAAGCGGACTGATTTAAGGAGCAAACCATGCGGAAAATAGCTTTCTTTGACATTGATGGCACACTGACCTCTGAAATAGACGGTTCCATTCCGGAAAGTGCTGTTACAGCCATTCAAAAAGCCAGAAAAAACGGGCATCTGATGTTTATCAACACCGGACGTTGCTTTCAAAATGTAGAACAACGTTTTCGTGACATCGGCTTTGACGGCTATGTCTGCGGATGCGGCACAAATATTTACTGTGACGGCAAAGATGTGCTCTACATTTCCCAGACCCATGAAACCATAATGAAAATATTACAAACAGCCCGTAAAACCGGTGTGGATATTTTATTTGAATCACGCAAAGAGGTTGCTTTTGACCTTTCCAGACCCCTTGTCCATCCGGGCGCACTCCGCCATTACAATATCTTTTTGGAACAAGGATATTCCATGCCGGAGGATTTGGAAAATCCCAATTTCTTTTGCGATAAGTTCGTAATCTGGTATCAGGATGAACACCAGCTTACCGAATTTAGAAAAGTCAGTGACGCCTACTTTGATTGTATTGACAGGGGAGGCACTTTCCGGGAATTTGTTCCCCGTGGCTACTCCAAAGCAACGGGCATTCAGTATGTACTGGATTACTATAAAATCCCTTTGGAAAATGCTTATGCCTTAGGGGATAGCAACAATGATCTTTCCATGCTCTCCTATGTCCCGGGCAGTATTGCCATGGAAAATTCCAATCCCACCTCTCTGTTTGACTTAGTTTCCTACGTCACAGAAAAAGCCAGCGCGGATGGAATCCGGCTGGCCCTGGAACATTTTCACTTTATTTAACTCTGTCTATCATTACTTTTTTTACTTTTGCCTTTACACGCTGCAAGGCATTATCGGTAGCCTTTTCCTCTTTGCCAAGCACTTTGGCAATCTGGGAATAGGTCATTCCGGTGAGATACAAATCAAAAACCTGCATTTCGAACGTACTGAGTTGCTTTCCGATTAAAGCTTCCAGTTCTGCCGCAGACTCCCGGTCAATGATAATTTCCTCCGGGTTTAATTCCGTGGTGGAAAACAAGGTTTCCGCCAGACTCACTGCCCCTGCACCTTCTGCTCCCCCATACAGCGGAATATAGGTGTTTAAGGGTTCATGTTTTTGTCGCTTGGATGCCTGAATTGCCTTATACATCTGCCTACTGATACAAAGTTCTGCAAAAGTAAAGAAACTGGCATCCCTTCCACAATCAAAATCCCGGATGGCCTTGAACAGACCAATCATTCCTTCCTGAATCAGGTCTTCACTATCCGCTCCCAATATGTACATGGACTGAGCTTTACTGCGCACAAGATTCTTATATTTATTCATAATGAAATCTGTCACACTTTTCTCTCCGTCCCGCAGGCGGTCTATCAATTCCACATCGGACAACGCACTATAATTTTTCTCCATTTAATTTCCCCTTAGTTCATACGCTGACGCACAATCTCATAAGCAAGCACACCTGCTGCCACAGACGCATTTAAAGAATCTATATCCCCTTTCATGGGAATAGACGCTATCATATCACACTTTTCCCTTACCAATCTGCTGACACCATCTCCCTCGTTTCCAATCACAAGTCCAATGGCACCTTTTAAGTTCAACTGATACATGGTTGTTCCACCCATATCCGCACAGACAAACCAAAGTCCCTCTTTCTTCAAATCTTCAATGGTCTTGGAAATATTGGTAACCTTGGCTACCGGAGTATAATTCAACGCTCCTGCAGAAGTTCTTGCCACTGTGGCAGTAAGACCCGCAGCACGGTTCTTCGGGATAATCACCCCATGGGCTCCTGCCAGATTGGCGGTACGGATAATGGCACCCAAATTGTGGGGGTCCTCAATGTTATCCAAAATGAAAACAAAAGGAGGCTCGCCCTTTTTACGGGCATTTTCCAGAATATCTTCTACCTGCGCATACTCATAGGCTGCCGCATATGCGATGACTCCCTGATGCTTTCCGGTCTCTGACATCTGGTCCAGACGCTCTTTTGTCACATATTTAATCATGGTATCATGCTTGGAAGCCTCACGCTTAATGGTCATAATGGGGCCATCCTGACAGCCATCCAAAATAAATATTTTATCAATGGGCTTGCCTGAACGGAAAGCCTCAATCACTGCATTTCTTCCTTCAATTGTAAATTCCTGATAACCCATATTTTCCTCTTTCATTCATCGGTCTGCATGATGCCTGCCGGTTAAATTGTCCTGTCGGTCTTTTCAATTCCAAGACGCACCAGTTCCAGCACCCTGTCTATTCTGTTTTGCAAATACAGATAACCCAGCAGAGCTTCCATTCCCGTAGCCTTACGATAGTCTGCCATGGTGGCATTTTTCGCCATGGTATAAGACTTGGCATTGCGGCCTCTCTTGTAAACCGCCATTTCTTCCTCGTCAAGCAAAGGAAGCAGGGCATCTATCATCTGTGCCTGAGTCTCTGCCTTTACATACTTGATAGTACGCTTGTGAAGTTCATTGGCAGCCCGGTTTGCCCGCTCTACCACTACGGTGCGGATGATTAGATCGTACACCGCATCGCCGATATAAGCAAGGGTCAAAGGGGAATAGGCACGCACATCCACCTCTTTGCACTCAAAGGTCTGCTTGATTTTATCTAACATACTTCCCTGAGGGATGCTTTCCATTTCTGTTTTTACGCTTTCTTCCATTTAACGCCCTCTCTGGTATCTTCCAAAACAATGCCCTTTTCCAAAAGTTCATTCCGGATTGCATCTGCCAACGCAAAGTTTTTCTCTTTCTTTGCCGCTTTACGCTCCTCGATTTTTGCAAGCACATATGCTTCCAGTTCAGCATCCACTCCGGACACCTCTTCCACCTCTGCTTTCAACAAATCAAGTCCCAGCACTTCATCAAATCCACCCAAAATAGCACGCTTGGTAGCACCGTTTAACTCTGTTTTCAAAACATCATAACAAAGAGTAAGACCCATGGAAGTATTCACATCATTTCCCACAGCCTCCACAAACTGCTGCTTATAGTCTGCTACTGCTGCCTCATCCACTGCTCCGTCTACAGGCAGGTCTGCAATACGTTTTTTCAATTTCTTATAGGTTCCCATAGCCTGATCCAATGCCTCATAAGAGAATACAAGGGGTTTTCTGTAATGGGACTGCAGACAGAAGAAACGGTATGCCAGAGGATCATAGCCCTTCTGCTCTAATAAGGATACTGTGAGGAACTCACCCTTGGATTTGCTCATTTTACCGGACTGGTCGTTCAAGTGATGCACGTGGAACCAGTAATTACACCATTTGTGTCCAAGGTAAGCTTCACTCTGGGCAATTTCATTTGTATGATGGGGGAACATATTGTCAATACCACCACAATGGATATCCATATATTCGCCCAAATGCTTTAAACTGATGCAGGAGCACTCAATGTGCCAGCCGGGGTACCCAACACCCCAGGGACTATCCCATTTCAATGCCTGATCTTCAAATTTGGATTTCGTAAACCAAAGTACAAAGTCATTTTTATTTTTCTTGTTTTCGTCCTCAGTTACATCCTCACGGACACCTACCATCAATTCTTCCTCGGTCTGGTTGCCGAAAACATAATAATTTTCCAATTTAGATGTATCAAAGTAAATATTCTCACCTGCCTGATAAGCATAGCCCTTGTCAAGGAGTGCCTCAATCATATTGATAAACTCGTCAATACAGTTTGTTGCAGGTTCTACAACGTCAGGAGTTTTAATATTTAATTTTGCGCAATCGGAAAAAAAAGCATCGGTATAAAATTTCGCAATTTCCATAACCGTTTTATGCTCTCTTTTGGCTCCTTTCAGCATCTTGTCTTCACCGGTATCCGCATCGGAGGACAAATGACCTACGTCCGTGATATTCATAACACGCTTTACATCATAGCCCGCATAGCGGAAGATTTTTTCCAGTACGTCTTCCATGATGTAACTTCTAAGGTTTCCGATGTGTGCAAAATGATAAACGGTAGGACCGCAAGTGTACATATTCAACTTGCCTTCCACATTGGGTGTAAATTCTTCTACATTTCTTGTTAATGTGTTATAAATCTTCATAACGCTACTCCTCTTTTTCTTTCAAAAGTGTTTTTATCTGACTTTCCAATTCAAGCACACGGCTTACCAGTTCCGTATTTTCATGCTTCAGATAGTTGATATCCTCTTTTACAGGGTCAGGCAAATGAACCTGGTCCATATCTTCCCTGGGCAGGGACTGGTTGTTACGTTTTACCACACGTCCCGGAACACCAACCACTGTAGAATTTGGCGGAACCTCCGCCAGCACCACACTTCCGGCACCGATTTTGGAATTGGCACCAATGGTAAAGGAACCAAGCACCTTGGCACCTGCGCTGATCATAACATTGTCTTCCACGGTAGGATGACGTTTCCCCTGTTCTTTTCCGGTACCACCTAAAGTAACCCCCTGATACAAGGTAACATTATCACCAATAATAGCAGTCTCACCGATAATAACACCGTTTCCGTGGTCAATAAAAAATCCTTTTCCGATTTTGGCACCGGGATGGATTTCGATACCTGTCTTTCTCACTGCCCTTTGGGAAATCCAACGGGCAAGGAAATAATGTCCTTTTTCATACAGTCTGTGAGCCATACGATAATGGAGCATCGCTTTAAAGCTGGGATACAAAAACACCTCCATGGAGGAATGTATTGCCGGGTCACGCTCCCGTATGACACGGATTTCTTCTTTTATATTACTGATAAATCCCATGATAACCCCTTTCTGTTCATGCAAGCATGGCATCTGATATGCTCGTTTCTGACTCTGCTCATTCGCGCAAAAAAAGCCCTATCTCCTAAGAGACGGGCTATGTCCGCGGTTCCACTCTAATTAAAGACCAATAGTCTTTCACCTCAATACGTTTAACGCACGCCAACGGGTCCGGATACTTTCGTTTCCCCAAACCGACTCACGGACGCACTTCCTTTTTCCGTTCGTAGAACTGCTTTCAGCCGGTGACAGTTCCTCTCTGTAGTCTCTGCGAAAAAGTACTCTTTCCGTTCCTAGTCTTTTTTCTATATCTATTTAACAGAATATGCAATTTTATCAGTTTTGTCAACCAAAATCTATCCTATTTATTCATCTGACAACCGCCGCAACCTGCACATCCACGCTCGGCTTCATCCTCCACGCTCACATCCCTGGCAGTGAGATTAAAAGGGCTGGTAAGCATACAGATTGCCTGGGAAGAGATTCCTTCCCCTGTTCCCGTAAAGCCAAGACCCTCTTCCGTGGTTGCCTTCACATTTACCTGGGACACCTCTATGCCAAGGGCATTTGCAATATTTTCCCTCATGGTATCAATGTAGGGACGCATTTTCGGTCTCTGGGCAATAATGGTAGCGTCTATATTTTCAATCAGGAATCCTTCTTCTTCCAAAAGTTTTCCTACATGCTCTAAAAGAATAATAGAGGAAATTCCCTTGTATGCAGGGTCTGTATCCGGAAAATGCTTGCCGATATCTCCCAGTGCGGCAGCACCTAAGAGTGCATCGGAAATGGCATGAAGCAAAACATCTGCATCGGAGTGTCCAAGAAGCCCTTTTTCATAGGGAATCTTCACTCCTCCCATAATCAAGTCTCTTCCTTCCACCAGCTTGTGGACATCATATCCCATACCAATTCTCATATCTATATTACCTCTTTTCCAAAATCCATTCATGTGCGATTTCTGTTCTGATTTTCCATAAACAGTAAGGGACACATTGGAAATTCACCATGCGTCCCTTGTATTTTACCACATCATATACCTTTTTAATACTACAAGATTATATATCTTACAGCATTTTCATTAAATCTGCTTACATCAAAAGCAGATATACAAAGTATGCAGCATAACATACCAGCATAATAATACCGCCAAGTCTGGTCAGCTTCTGTTTTCTGAATACACACACCCAAAGCAATACGCCTGCTGCCACTGCAATCAATGTATCAATAATAAAGTTAGAAGCAAACAGTACCGGTGTAATCAGGGCGGATGTGCCTACTACAAACAGGATATTGAAAATGTTACTTCCCACAATGTTTCCGATAGCAATATCTGCTTTTCCTTTCATTGCAGCAGATACGGAAGTAAACAACTCAGGAAGAGAGGTTCCAAGTGCCACAATGGTAAGACCGATAAATCTCTCACTCATTCCCAATTCTTTTGCAATATTAGTAGCCGCATCAACCGTTACATCGCTACCCCATACAATCAGAACCAGACCAATCACGGTAAGGATAAGCAATTTCCAGACCGGTAAATTTTTACTTTCTTCTTCCTGTTCTTCCTTATTCTTTTTCGCCATAACAAACAGATATGCCAGGTATGCAATAAAGAACAACCAAAGAACAATACCTTCCCACAAAACAATTTCGCCGCCTGTGTAGCCCAAACCTAAAATCAGGAAAGTAACCAGTAGCATAAAAGGAATTTCATATTTAATGGTTGATTTTGCCACCGCAATCGCAACGATAGCCGAAGAAATACCTAAAATAATCAGGATATTTAAAATATTACTTCCCACAACATTTCCGATGGTAATATCCGCACTTCCTTTAAGCGCAGCCGTGATACTTACTGCCGCCTCCGGCGCACTGGTACCCATGGCTACAATGGTAAGACCGATTACCAGCTGGGGAATCCCAAATTTCTGCGCAATTCCCGCTGCTCCGTCTACAAACCAGTCTGCCCCCTTTACCAACATGACAAAGCCAACTGCCAACAATAAAACCTGCAATAACATCTGC
>JAZNGC010000080.1:0-12653 GCA_045589155.1 Lachnospiraceae bacterium | reverse complement strand
ACCTTTTACCAAACCTGCAATATCTACAAATTCAATGACCGCCGGGGTTACTTTTTTAGACTGATACAAGTCTCCCAAAAGTTTTAATCTTTCATCCGGCACTGCCACGATACCCACGTTGGGGTCAATGGTACAGAAGGGGTAGTTTGCAGATTCCGCTCCCGCTTTTGTCAGTGAATTAAACAGTGTACTTTTTCCTACGTTGGGTAATCCCACGATACCTAATTTCATTTATAATGTCTCCTTAGTTAATATTTCTTTTTCCCTTTCAACTCTTCATACAGAAGCACATAATTCTCATACCTTGTCTTGCTTATCTTCCCCTCTGCCAGAGCCTCCTTGATACCACATACCGGCTCGTTGATATGGGAACAACCGCCAAACTTACAATTTCTTTCATGTTCCGTAAACTCGGGATAAAAGCCCTGCAAATCTTCCTTTTCCATATCAAACAGAGCAAGGGAGCTAAAGCCCGGGGTATCCATGATGTAAGTGTTTCCCTCCAAGGCAATGAGTTGTGAATGGCGGGTGGTATGTTTACCACGCTCAATCTTTTTACTGATTTCGCCGGTCTCCATGCACACGCCGCTTTGCAGACGGTTTATCAGCGAGGATTTTCCCACGCCGCTTGGTCCTGCCACGGTAGTGGTTTTTCCGGCGAGAAGTCCCCTCAGTTCGTCAAGACCTTCCGGGGCCTCATCATGGGCACTGACAAACAACACCTGATAGCCACAGTTTTCATATACTGCCTGCAGTTTTTTACATTCTTCCTCCGTAGCAAGGTCCTTTTTGTTAAAACAGATAATACAGGGAAGCTGCTGTTGCTCCATCATAATAAGAAATCTATCCAACAAATTAAAATTGGGACTTGGTTTTGCCACCGCAAAGATAACCAACGCCTGGTCTACATTTGCAACAGCAGGACGGATCAGGGAACTCTTACGTGCCAAAATCTCCGTAATATTTCCCTTCTTCTCTTCCTCATCCAATATTTCCAAGGTTACGTCATCTCCCACCAGGGGCTTTGTATTGTCCTTTCGGAAAATCCCTTTTGCCTTACATTCATAAACTCCCAGGTCTTCCACATGCACATAGTAAAAGCCTGCAATTCCTTTGATGATTTTTCCCTGCATAAAATCCTTCCCGGTTATTCTTTTACAAATTCAATGGTCCGTGTAAAAGTTTTTTCTTCTGTCGTCCCCGGAGTGATAACTTCCTCTCCTGTATCGGGGTCAACTGTGGTGGTTCCTTCCGAAGTCACCGTATAGGTAAATGTGATAACACCGCTGGGTGAAGGAATTCCCGAACCGTTTGCGGAAACCGGAAATGCGGTTGCCGTTGTGTTCATAATCAGTTTTCCTTCTGTTGTAGTAATGGTCACCTTTACCGGTGTTCCTGCCACATAATCCGGTGCCTCTGCAACCGTAGGTGCCGCAATACTTGCGTTCAATTTATAGGTTACCAGTTCCGGTCCCATGCTGACCTTAATATCAATGGATGTTCCTCTCTTCACATAAGCACCATAGGAATAACTCTGATAACAAACCAGACCTTCCTCATACTGGTCACTGGCAACCTCACTTGTATTTCCTACTGCCAGACCTGCCTCAATAATCTTTGCTATTGCCTCATCCTCCGGTACTCCGAGAAGACTGGGCACTCTCACTTCGGTATCTTCTTTTCCAAGGCTGACCGCAACTGTTACGGAAGAACCGTCCGGTGCCTTGGTTCCTGCCGCAGGATTCTGATATATTACACGGCCCTTTTCCACAGTGGTATTGTAGCTTTCAATTTTGTTTACCACAAACCCTTTACCTGCAAGGATGTTAAAGGCTGCTTCATAGGTTTCGTTTTGGACATTGGGCACACTGACACCCTCTGTACCGGAGCTGACTGTCAGATTGACAATGCTTCCCGGGTTCAGCTTTGTTCCCACGGAAACATCCGCACTGATAACAATGCCTTCTTCGTACGCCTCAGACTCCATATATTCCACTTCCGGCTCTAATCCGATTTCACGGAGTGCCTCTGTTGCTTCCTTCAGTGTCATGCCGGCAACAGAAATCATGGATACTTTAACAACTTCCGTTTCTTTTTCCGGCTCAGACTCTGTTTCACTTTCCGACTCTATGACAGTCTGTGTTTCGGTCTGCTGTGAACCGTCTATTACTTTATCACCGAAATCATTTAGTTTGAAAAGGCCTGCAATTTTTCCCACCATGAAAATGATAATAAAGCAAATAACAATACCTATTACTACCGCTAAAATGGTAGTAACCTTTTCCATTTTGGGATTATAGCCATCGTCCTCAGAATCTTCGTCGTAATTTCCATCGTCCCAGGATACATTACCGGTATCCGTGCGAAGACGCATCAATTCCTCTGTATTGCCTCTTCCCGACTGTGTCTTAATCTGACTGATATCATCATCTGTAATGAATCTTGTGGAATTCTCTTGCTCTGCATCGGGAAGCACCACAAAATCCTCCTCCGGATTCATCAGTGACTGCTTCAAATCCACAATAAGTTCACCCATGTTCTGATATCTGCGGTCCGGACTTTTCTGGCAACACTTTAATACAATCCGGTCTACACTGCTCGGAGTTTCCATCACAAAATCCTTCGGTGAAGGCAATTCCTCCTGGATGTGCTTAATTGCAATGGCTACCGTTGTCTCGCCATTAAACGGAACCCGTCCTGTGAGCATCTCAAACATGGTGATACCAAGGGAATAAACATCACTCTTTTCATCACTGTATCCGCCTCTCGCCTGTTCCGGAGAGGTATAATGTACAGACCCCATGACATTGGAAGTAATGGTGTTGCTGGTAGCTGCTTTTGCAATACCAAAATCTGTCACCTTTACTTTTCCTTCTTTTGAAATAATAATGTTCTGGGGCTTAATGTCCCTATGGATAATGTGGTTATTGTGTGCAGCCTCAATACCCATGGAAACCTGAAGTGCAATACTGACTGCCTCTTTGTAAGACAACCTTGCCTTCTTTTCAATATATTTCTTTAACGTAATTCCTTCCACCAGTTCCATAACGATGTAATAAATCCCGTTCTCTTCTCCTACATCATATACATTAACAATGTTCGGATGCATGAGACCTGCTGCCGCCTGTGCCTCAATACGGAATTTAGATACAAAATTCGCATTTTCCGAAAATTCCTGCTTCAACACTTTTACCGCAACAAATCTGTTTAATTTATGACATTTTGCTTTGTATACATCCGACATACCGCCTGTACCGATTTTTTCCAGTATTTCATAGCGGTCGCCTATCAACATACCAATTTTAATCATATCCTGCTCCTTTTTACTTACGCAAACGGCTCAATCAATACTACTGTTATATTATCTTTCCCCCCGTTGTCGTTGGCGGTGTTAACCAAAGTTTCCGCCTTTTCCACGATGTCCCTTTGTCCGCTTATTATCATGCGGATTTCTTCATCTTCCAGCATATTGGTCAAACCGTCAGAGCACATCAGTACCATATCCCCCGGCGCAAGCTCCACACTAAAGAAATCAACTTCTACTGTTTCACCGGCACCAATTGCCCTGGTAATAATATTCTTGTCAGGGTGATTGCGGGCAGATGCCCTGTCAATCCCACCAATGCGGACCATTTCTTCCACAAGGGAATGATCCACTGTAATCTGTTTTATCTCATCATTTACAACATAAAGCCTGCTGTCACCCACATTGGCAACCTGCAAATATTTTCCCATCAAAGTAGCCGCTACAACCGTAGTTCCCATTCCCGCCAGTTCAGCGTTCTCGCTACTCTTTTGTAAAATACGGGAATTGGCAACTTCAATTGCTTTTCCCAAAATTTTAATAGGATTTTTTTCAAAGGACCGTTCAATCTCTGATACAATAGTTTCCACTGTATACTTGGAAGCATAGTCTCCGGCATTGTGACCGCCCATTCCGTCTGCCACAATAAAAACATTGGACAGATTTCCTACCGGTTTTTCCGACGTATATACATAATCCTGATTCAGTGTTCTTTTTTTACCGATGTCTGTTATGGAAAACGTCTTTAACACCGTCTCTGCCTCCTTTCCGGCAATCCTAGTTTTCCATGTGACGGCGTCTCAGCTGCCCACAGGCACCATCGATATCCCGTCCCATTTCCCTTCTTATTGTACAGTTTATTTTGTTTTTTTCAAGTTTATTTTTAAAAGCCTGTATCCGGCCCGCCTCCGATTGCACGTAATCTCTCTCCTTAATGGGGTTTACCGGTATCAGATTAATGTGACAATTCAAAGGACCGGCAAGTCTGCTTAAGCCTTCTGCGTCTTCGTTTGTATCGTTTACGCCGCCTACCAGACTATACTCAAAGGTAATCCTTCTGCCTGTCTTTTCATAATAGAAAGCACAAGCTTCCATCAATTCCGCAATACTGTATCTATTGGCAATAGGCATAAGAGCCTTTCGCTTTTCATCATTTACCGCATGTAAGGACAATGCCAACGTGATCTGCAGTTTTTCCTCCGCCAGTTTTCGGATTCCCGGCACTATACCACAGGTAGATACGGTTAAATTTCTCTGGCTGATATTTAAGCCCTTATCATTGGTGAGCAAATCTATAAATCTAAGTAAATTGTCGTAGTTATCCATAGGTTCTCCCGTGCCCATAACTACCACGTTGGAAACCCGCTCTCCGGTAAGCTTTGTAATAGCATAAATCTGATCCAGCATTTCGGAAGGGGTCAGATTTCTTTCAAGGCCATCCAAAGTGGAGGCACAAAACCGGCATCCCATACGGCATCCTACCTGTGAAGAAATACAAACGGAATTTCCGTGCTTATATTTCATCCACACACTTTCTACCACATTTCCGTCATACAATTCAAACAGAAATTTCTTTGTCCCGTCAATTTTGGATTCCTGCACCTGTACTGCTTTTAAGGAAACATAGTGATAACTGTCCGCCAGTTTCTGACGGAGCACACCTGAAAGATTGGTCATCTCATCAAAGTTTCTCGCCAATTTTACATGCATCCAATCATACACCTGTGTTGCACGGAACTTCTTTTCTCCCATTTGCTCAAGTTCCACCACCAATTCTTCAAAGGTCATGGACTTGATATCCTTTTTATCAATCATCATTGCCTCATTTCAAACAATCTATGCTTTTTTCTTCTTAAGTATTGCAAAAAAGAAACCGTCATTATTATCCTCTCCCGGATAAAGTTGGGTCATGGCTTTCTTCTCAAAGGAGCATTCTTCGCATATCCACTGTACCATATCATCATTCTCTTTTTTATTGATAGTACATGTACTGTAAAGAAGAGTCCCTTCTTCCTTCACATAAGTAACTGCATTTTTTACGATTTCTTTTTGAAGCTGTAACAGGCTCTCCATTCCTTGTGGTGTAGCATGGTACTTGATATCCCGCTTCTTGCCCATTACGCCCAGACCGGAACAAGGCACATCGGCAATTACCACATCCGCTTTGCCTACCATGTCTTTATCCCACACTGTAGCATCATACAAAATAGTCTCCACGTTGGCAAGTCCCATCCGTTCCACATTTTCTTCTATCTGCCACACTTTCTGCTGGGAGACATCCCTTGCCTGCACCCTTCCACCGGGCAGTGCTTTTTCTGCGGCCAGCATGGTTTTTCCTCCGGGAGCTGCACATATATCAAGCACAAAATCTCCGGGTTTTATCTCTGCAGCCTCTACTGCCAGCATGGAACTGATATCCTGCACCGCAAAACAGCCTTCCTCATAACCGGGGAGCGTTGCCACGCCTTCCACTCCATACAAATCATAGGCATAGGAAAGCCGTGAATGGGCTTTTACCTGTACACCGCTTTGTTCCACCCCGGAAATCCATGCCTGCCGCTCTTCTCCACTGATTCGTGACGCAAAACGGATGGTAACAGGGCGTACCTCCATAAGGCCTTTCAAAATTTCTTCCGTCTGTTCTTTACCATAACTGTCTTTCCAGTAATCTACCAGCCAAAGGGGCATGGAATATTTAACGGAAAGAGCCTTCGCCCACTCCTTTTTTTCGTCTGGATAGCAAAAAGTTTCTCTCTGCTTTATCACATTTCTGAGTACTCCGTTTACGAAGCCTTTCAGATTCTGGAACTTTCTCTTTCCTGCCAGTTTCACCGCTTCGCTGACTGCTGCCGCCTCAGGTACACTGTCCATATAAAAAATCTGATACACAGACATGCGCATAAGAGTACGGATCAAAGGCTTCATCTTCTTTACCGGCACACTGGACACTTTATCAATAATGTAATCCAACTCTATCTGCCTCTCAATGGTTCCCTCTGCCAGACGCTTGATAAAAGCCTTTTCCTGACCGGAAAGATAATCATATTTATTTAACACATCACGGATCAGTTTGTGGGAAAACACTTTTTCCTTTTCCCATTCCATGAGCAAATCCAGTACAATCTCCCTGCCGTTTACCGCAGAAGCTGCCTGTTTTTTTCCGTTAGTCATTTCTTCGTCTTCCTCCAAACAGTAACACCAACCTGAGAAGCTGCAAAATTGCTGCTGCCGCCGCTGCCACATAGGTCCACGCCGCTGCACTGAGCACCTTTCTGCCGCCTCTTTTCTCTTCCTCCGTCAAGATACCGTAACTTCCAACCGCCTGCAATGCCCTTCTGGAAGCATCAAACTCCACCGGAAGGGTAATCAGCTGAAACAGTACGCCAAGAGAAAAAGCCCAGATACCGATTTCAATAAAAATCTGGCTCCAGCCAAATAAAATACCAATGAAAATAATCGGAAAACCTAAATTACTTCCAATGTTTGCCACCGGTGCCAACATGCTTCTGAATTTCAAAAATCCATATTCCTCATGGTGCTGGGTTGCATGACCACACTCATGAGCGGCAACTGCTACCGCTGTCACACTGGCATTGTGGAAATTTTCATAAGACAGTCTTACTGCCTTTGCCCTTGGGTCGTAATGGTCTCCCTTGCCCTGATGCACGCATTCCACTGTCACATCTGTAATTCCCTGATACTGCAAGATGCGTCTTGCCGCCTCTTCGCCGGTTAGTCCGCTCACATTTCCAACCCTTGCATATTTGTTCATGGCACTGTTAACCTTTGCACTTGCCCACAGACAAAGCAGTGTTCCGATCAGTACCAAAATATAAGTGGGATCAAAATAATATCCATAATAATATCCAAATGGCATAACTACACCTCCATTATCCCAGTTGTTCACCTGTTTCCAATTTAAAGCCAAGCAGGAAATCATGTACATTCATGCGCTTCTTTCCTTCCAACTGCAGTTCGTTGATTTTGAGAAGTCCGTTTCCGGTCTGCACATAAAAAGAATCCTTTTCCACCCTGATTACTTCTCCGGGCTTTCCTTCCTCTGCACTTACCACAACATCTGCATCCCAGATTTTCAACTGCTTGCCATTTAAATAAGTATAAGCACTTGGCCAGGAATTCATTCCACGAATCAGTCTTTCTATTACTACTGCACTTTCCGAAAAATCAATAAGTCCCTGAGCTTTGGTAATCATTTTCACATGAGTCGCTTTTTCTTCATCCTGGGGAACAGGTTCGATTTCTCCCGCTTCAATCAAAGGAAGGGCTTCTACGATTGCCTCTGCTCCTAAAACTGCCAGCTTTTCAAAAAGGGACTCTCCTGTTTCCTTTGCATCCAGTTCCATTTCTTTCTGATACAAAATCGCTCCTGTGTCCATGCCCAGTTCCATCTGCATAATAGTTACACCGCTTTTTTCTTCGCCATCGATCACTGCCTGCTGAATGGGACTTGCCCCTCTGTACTTAGGAAGAAGAGATGCATGGATATTCACACAGCCATACTTCGGGATATCCAAAATCTCCTGGGAAAGTAACTGTCCAAAAGCCGCCACCACATAAATATCCGCCTCATATTCTTTTAAAACCGAAACGGCTTCCGGCTTCTTAATTCTTTCCGGCTGAAAAACGGGAATATCATATTTCACAGCACACTCTTTTACAGGCGGAAACTGCATAGCACCGCTTCTGCCCTTGGGTTTATCCGGCTGGGTTACCACCAGACAGATTTCATGTCCCGCTTTTATTAAAGCTTCCAATGCCCCCACAGAAAAATCCGGGGTTCCCATAAATACAATTTTCATACACAAACGCCTTTCTATGCTATCTCTGTTCCAATCCGCTGTTTTTAAGACTACTCCTCTTCGTCATTATCATAGACCACATCTACGAGAGGACCTTCTACCTTTTCTACATACAAATGTCCGTCTAAGTGTTCCAATTCGTGGCAGATTGCTCTGGCAAAAAGTTCTGTTGCCTCTATTTCAATAGGCTCCATATTTTCGTTCAATGCAACTGCCTTTACATAATTAGGTCTTGTGACAATTCCGCTTTTGCCCGGAACGGACAAACATCCTTCCTGACCGGTCTGTTCTCCACTGCTCTCCACGATTCTGGGGTTAATCAGCACATAAAGGTCTTCTCCGGTTACATCAATTACAGCAATTCTTTTAAGCACACCCACCTGAGGAGCTGCCAGCCCTACACCGTTTGCCTCATACATGGTATCAATCATGTCTTCAATCAATTCCATGGTGCGGGGTGTCATCTCTTTTACCTCTTTACACTCCTTATTTAATACTTCATCTCCCATTTCACGAATGTTTCTCAGTGCCATTTTTCTTTTTCCTGCCTTTCCTTAAAAAGCGTTCATCGGATCAAAATCATACTGAACCGATTCCCTCTTTAATTCCATTTTCTGTACTTTTTCTTCTAAATAATCTTTTATCTCTACAAGTTTTATATAATCCTTGCATTTCACATAAAACACAAACCGGAACACATCATTGATTTTGCCGATAGAAGCCGGTGCGGGACCAATAAGTTGCACAGGGTCTTCTTCTGAGTTCAGTCCGGGTCCTATCTTGCTGAGTTTTTCTGCCAGTTCCTTTCCGGCATTTTCCTCTTTGGCAAAAATCTGGACTGCCAACATATGAGACGCCGGAGGATATCCCGGAAGATGCCGGTACAAAATCTCTTCCCCGTAAAATGCTTCGTAATCCTGATTTGCCGCATGCACCACGCTGTAATGCTCCGGTTGATAGGTTTGTATCACAACCTCACCCGGTTTTTCACCTCTGCCCGCTCTGCCTGCCGCCTGAGTAAGCAACTGGAAGGTTCTCTCACTTGCCCTATAATCCCCTACGGAAAGAGACATGTCCGCCGCAATAATTCCCACCAGGGTCACATTAGGGAAATCATGTCCTTTTACAATCATCTGGGTACCAATGAGTACATCAGCCTCTCCATTTGCAAAAGCCGATAAAATTTCCTCATAACTGTCTTTCTTTTTAGTGGTATCCGCATCCATTCGAAGCACCCTTGCCTCCGGATACATTTCTTTTAATTTCTCTTCAATCTGCTGGGTTCCTGCACGGAAACCAGATATATACTTAGAACCACACTCCGGACAATTCTTCACTGCCATCTCTTCATGTCCGCAGTAATGGCAGACCAGTTTGCCTCCCCTATGTTCAGAAAGGGATACGTCACAATGAGGACATTTCATGACATGCCCACATTCCCTACAGGAGATAAATCCCGCATAGCCCCTCCGGTTTAAAAAGAGCATCATCTGTTCCCCTTTTTGAAGCCTGTCCTGTATCAGTTCCTGCATCTTCCGGCTGAAAATAGAACGGTTTCCGCTTTTTAATTCTTCCCTCAAATCTGCCACATGGACGGTGGGTAAATGCCCCCCTGTCAGTCGCTCTTTTAAGGTAAACAATCTATATTCCCCACGTTCCGCCCGGTAATAGGCTTCCATGGACGGCGTCGCCGAGCCAAGCACCACACTTGCACCGCTTACCCTTGCAATTTCCTCCGCGGTTTCTCTTGCATGATACTTTGGAGAAGATTCACTTTTATAAGTATTTTCATGTTCTTCATCTATGACAATCAGACCAAGATTGGGAAAGGGAGTGAAAAGTGCGGACCTGGGACCGATAATCACATCAATGTCTCCTTCTTGTGCCCGTCTGCACTGGTCATATTTTTCCCCATCTGAAAGGGTGGAATTCATCACAGACACCCGTTCGCCAAACCGCTTATAAAACCGCATCACGGTCTGGTAAGTTAAGGCAATTTCCGGAATCAGCACAATAGCCTGTTTGCCTCTTGCCACCACTTCCTCAATAAGCTTCATATACACTTCCGTCTTACCACTTCCGGTGATACCGTGAATCAGGTAGGTTTGTCTTTTTCCTGTGTCAATATCCTTTATAATTTCATCTACGATATATTGTTGGTTTTGGCTAAGATGCTTGCTCTCCTGCTTTGCCCCCTGTAACTTAATCGGATTGCGGTATACGCTCTGGGACTCCACCTTGACAATCCCCTTATCCTCCAAGGTTTTGATAACCGACGCTGATACGTTCAGTTTTCCTGTCACCAGTTCCTGGGGAAGCCGTTCCATTTCCAACAGTTCTTTTAATAATCTTGCCTGAGCTTTCCTGTTTTTCTTTACACATTCGTAGTAGTACGCCTGTGCTTCTTCTCTGTTTTGCTGCAAACTCACTGTTTTCTTTTCCAGTGCCTTTACCGTTTGCTTTGCAGGAATCACCGTTTTCAGTGCCTGTATCATGGTTCCTCCGTACATCTTTCGCATCCAGGATGCCAAAGCTATCATCCGGTCCTCCGCAGATACATCACTGCTTGCTATGCTATACAAATCCTTTATTTTTGCAGGGTCGTAATTCGTCTTATCAGAAATTCCGACTACATAGCCTTTCCGCATGGTGTTTCCTTTTCCAAAAGGAATGTTAACGCTCATTCCTACTTCCAGTTCATCACGCATAGAAAGGGGAATCCGGTACTGGAAAGGTCTGTCCACTTTTTCATGGGCGATGTCGATAATGACATCCGCATATAAGTCTTCATGTATTCTGTTTTCCATGGAATTCCTCCTTTCTTTGAAATCGTTTTTACGCAGGCCTCTCCACAAATTGGGAGTTGCCGACATCTATTCCTTATCAATTTTAATCCCAATTGGGTATATATGCATTCTTCTTTTTCCCATATCCAATTTCTTTCCGAAATCAACCGGTTTGGGGCTAATTTACACTATTTTTGTTTCCCTTTGGGTATATAGAGTTCTACATTTTCCCTATACCCAAAATTTGGCAAAAAATTGGGTATCAGACAATTTTTTTCTTCCTCAATACCCAAAGTCATCTTTAAAATAGTCATAAAGCTAAAGTAATACCGGAATCTCGCTTCTTTTTGGGCATAGAGAAATCTGAACCCTACATATACCCAAAAACAAAACCACCCAAATACGAATTTCTATTTTCTATCCGTCATCCCCAATAAGCATCTATCGTTCTTTAGGGTAGAAGCGGCCTATAACGGTGCCGCTTCCATAAAACAACCGCAATCTTAAGAAACACACACTATTTTCTTGCCAAAATATCCTTAATCAAATCCCTCTCATCCATGGGATATTTCACGCCCTTAATTTCCTGATAATCTTCATGACCTTTTCCTGCAAGGACAATGATGTCCCCCGGCTTCCCGTTTGCAATGGCATAGGCAATAGCCTCTTTCCGGTCACAGATTTCTATATATTTACCATCCGTCTTGCCAATGCCTTGTTTGATATCATCAATAATATCCTGAGGCTCCTCAAAACGGGGATTGTCAGATGTAATAATCGTTAAGTCTGCCAACTTACCACTTACTTCACCCATTTCATAACGGCGGATTTTAGAACGGTTTCCTCCGCAGCCAAAAAGACATACCAGTCTGCCCGGCTCATATTCCTTTAAGGATTTCAGCAGACTTTCCAGCGCCATGGCGTTATGGGCATAATCAATCAACAAAGTAAATTCATCGGAAACTTTAACCGGCTCAATTCTTCCTTTTACCTTCACATTCAAAAGGGCCCTTTTGATATCCTCTTCCCGTACACCGAAATGACGGCAAATGGCAATGGCAGTCAAAGCATTATACACACTGAATCTACCGGGAGTAGCCACCTCCACCTCCATACCAAGAAGTCCTGAAACGTTAAATGCCACGCCCAGGTTACCGGACTTTTTCACAAGCTGCAGTCCACTTGCCAAAAGGTCTGCACCTTCTTGCAAACCATAGGTTTCCATTTTGCAAGTATGCCCTTCCAGCACTGTCTTATAATGTTTATCATCACTGTTGACAATACCCACTTTACACTGTTTAAACAAAAGGCCCTTACAAGCCATATATTCTTCAAAACTGCTATGTTCATTGGGGCCGATATGGTCCGGTTCCATGTTGGTGAATATTCCGTAATCAAATTCAAATCCTTGTGTACGGTGAAGCATAAGTGCCTGGGAAGACACCTCCATCACAACCGTGTCACATCCCGCCTCCACCATACGGCTGAAATATTCCTGCAAAAGGTAGGATTCCGGAGTGGTGTTTTGTGCGTGAATATGGGTATCCCCAATAATCACTTCAATGGTTCCCACCAAACCTACTTTCCGGCCCGCATTTTCCAGAATGGATTTTACCATATATGTGGTTGTGGTTTTTCCCTTTGTTCCGGTAATACCGATTACACTCAGCTTTTCTGCCGGATTCCCGAAATATGCCGCAGAGATAAATGCCATGGCATAACGGGTATCCTCCACTTTAACAA
>JAZNGC010000079.1:0-39211 GCA_045589155.1 Lachnospiraceae bacterium | reverse complement strand
GACCCTGAGTATGTAGGACTGGCAAAAGATATCCAGAAGGCAGAAAAAGCCCGCATGGACGGCGCAAATCCTTGCGAAGCCCAGAGCGATGTGAAGGCTGTTATGACTAAGGTACGTGAGAAGTTTGCGGATGCAGATAAGAGTAACACAGGCTTTGGTTCTACTATCTTTGCAGTAAAACCCGGTGATGGTTCTGCCAGAGAACAGGCAGCTTCCTGCCAGAAGGTACTTGGCGGCTGGGCAAACATTGCCAACGAATATGCAACTAAGAGATATCGTTCGAACCTGATTAACTGGGGTATGCTTCCTTTCCTTATTGAAGAGGGAGAGCTTCCTTTCAAACGCTTGGATTACCTGTTTATCCCCGGCATCAAGAAAGCCGTAGAGGAAAAGACAGCGGAAATCACAGCATATACAGTAAGTGAGGATGGTCTGAAACCTTTCACTTTGAAGTTAGGGGAACTGACAGACGAAGAAAGACAGATTATCTTAAAAGGTTGTTTGATTAACTATAATAGAATTTAAGAAGTGATTTAAGGAGCAGATTTCAAAATCTGCTCCTTTTTTTGTTGGTTTGTTTTGGAGCAGCCGGCACCGTTATATGTCGCGTCTACCCATAAGAAATATAGGTGCTTATTTGGGATGATAAAAAGCATTATGTAAACCTGTTTTTGGGTTTTATCTACCCATTAGAGCCTTAATGTGCTTTATGGGTAGACAAAATAGGAAAAAATCAATGGAAATGAAGAAGAAATGAGGAAAATTACCATGCCATCAGCATGTAAACGGCTTGTTTGGGTAGAAAATGAGTAAAATAGGTTTACATAATTTGAGTTTTATCTTCCCAATAGAGCTTTTTTAGCTCTTATGGGTAGATGCGGCAAAAAACCTCCATGCAAGTTCATGTAAATTCCCTCGAACGCCTTCCGTCGTTCCGGCACATGGCTCATGAACTTCCGATTAATAAATTAGAGAAAAATGCAGTTGATGACAAATAGAGTATAGAGTTAAAATGAGAAAAAGAAAATCAGTATTTCAATTATGCTATGGAGGCAGCTTTATGGGGTATTTAAAAGTTTCTGCAAGAGAAGAAGAGAAGTATTATCCATGGGCATTGGCAAACAGTATCCACTTCTATTATAGCGAGGATAAAGTAAACTGGATGCCCTTCAATCAAAATTATGGAATTCTGTTTGCCAAGGCAGTGGTCAAAGAGGACAACACCTTGGATGAGCGGGCACTGAAAAATCCTGAGTTTGTAAAATGCGAAACCGGATATGGAATCGTTGCGCAGGTCATAGACAGAAATGAAAGAGAAACAGATACACACAAAAGGTTGCTCTGGACTACCGAAGATTTTTTCGGTTTTGGTGAGCAGATTGTGGTGGATGAGACAGAATGTGTTTCCGTGGGAAATGTAATAGAGATTCCGGATGAAATGGGAGAAACCTTGTGTAAAGCGTGGATGCCGGTTCACAGTGTTTCCATAGAATATGACAAGGAGCATATGCTGGAATCTTGGAGCGATTTGGAAAAGATCCGGGCACAAGTAAACTATAGTGACGGTTCTACAGACGAGAAGCGGATTCTTTGGGATGTGGACGGCGCAATAAAAAAATCAGAGAACGCCTATACCGTGACAGGAAAAATATATCAGAAAACCTTTAAATTTCCCAGAGCAATCGGCTATGCAGACCCGGTGGTTTTCCGTTGGGAGGATAAATGGTATTTTATTTCTACCAATGACAATTTAAATGATATCGGACTTTATGTGCGTGAAGCTGAAAACATCGAAGATTTATTTGGGGAGGGAACAGCAGAGTATTGTATTCTGGATTATGATGAGAACCGAAATCTGATCCAGACATTCTGGGCTCCTGAATTTCATATAATCGGTGGGGAAGTGTATATTCTCTTTGCAGTGGGCGGAAAACAGTGGGCACCGCACTGTCATATGATGAAATTGAAAAAGGGAGGAAGCATTATCCGGAAGGAGGATTGGGAAGACCCGATAAAAGTAGTCCGCAAAGATGGAAGTGGACTTTCCGGGGATGGAATCACTTTGGACATGACATATTTTAAAGCCTTAGATAAGTCCTATGTTTCATGGTCTTACCGGTATGGCATAGGTACACCGCTGGATACCGGCTCCATGATTTATATTGCCACCATAGATGAAAAAGAACCCTGGAGATTGACCGGTGATCCGGTATTGTTGTCCAGACCCCTGTATGGCTGGGAAAACCTGATTGGAACCATTAACAACGAAGGTCCCTACATGCTTCAGGTAGACGACCGGCTGTACCTGGCGTATTCCGGAGGACACGCAGGAGGATACTATTATTCCATTGGTTTTTTGATGGCAAAAGAAACGGATGATTTGTTGAATCCGGACAACTGGAAAAAGTTAAATACGCCTGCAATGTCATATTATTCCATTGACGGAATCTATGGACCGGGCCACAATTCTTTCTTTAAGGATGAGGACGGGAAACTGTGGAACGCCCATCATGCAGAAGTAAGCATTGAGGGTGGACCAAGAAGTACAGCGCTTCACAGGGTACATATTAATGCCTGGGGATTTCCGGTACTGAATATGTCCACGGACCGTGAATTGGCGGAAAATCTTAGTGAAGTGGTAGTAAACGTAACTTTTAGAAAAAAATAAGAGATGAAATAGGGAGAAAAGCATGGCTTACTTATTGAATTATACGAGAGAGCCTATTAACAATGTTTTGTACGATCCCAGATTGGCATACAGCATGCATCTGGCAATCAGTGAGGACGGAAAAAGTTATCAGGCATTGAATCATAACAGCGGAGTTTTGTTTGCGAAGGCAACGGAAAATGAGGATGGTTCCCTGAATCCGAAATGCATCAGGAATCCGTTTTTGTTTCAAATGGAGGATGGAACATTTGGTGTGATGGCTATCCGCACCGACGGAGAAGGCGGCGGGGATGAAGAGAGCCAAGGAAAGGTTCTGCTTTATACATCCACAGACCTTCTGGAATACGAGGAAGTAGGATTGGTGGATCCTTCCGAAGAATATAAAGGGTTTCTGGAAAAAGGCTCTATTGTGAAAGCGGAGGCAGTGGCAAATATTCAGGGTGTGATCCCCCATAATATGATTGAAATTTCGGAAGCGGTGGCAGACAGACTGAAAAAGAAACTTCTGACTCCGGTGAATGTGGGAATGGAATTTCCTGATAGAGTGGAAGTGAAGAATGCAGAAGAACTGGGTAGTTTACGTGCAACCGCGAAATATAGCGATGGAACCTGTGCAACGAAAAAAATAGACTGGGATTTGACCGGGGTTGATTTTACTAAGCCCGGAGAATATCAAATCGCCGGTAAAGTACATCAGGACCACTATGCATTTCCTATTGCCTATGACCGTGCCGACCCTTGTGTGGGTGAATGGAACGGAAAATATTACTTTATCGCAACCAATGATGCGGATGGAAACCATTCCCTCTATATAAGAGAAGCAGACAGTATCCCGGAGTTGGTAACTGCCAAGGAGCATTTGATATTGGATAGTACCACCCATGAGGGAATCGGAGGACTTTTGTGGGCGCCGGAATTTCATATTGTAAACGGGAAATTATATATATTCCATGCAGCAACACCCGGAGAATTTTTCTGGGAGGAAAGCCATGTGATGGAGCTTAGAGAAGGTGGAAGCCCTGTTTGCAAAGAGGATTGGTCTGCACCGAAAAGAGTGGTCCGCATGGATGGAAGTGACATCTGCGAAGCCGGAAAAGAAATCACATTAGATATGACCTGTTTCGAATGGGAAGGTTGTTATTATGTAATCTGGTCCCAGAGACAATTCTTACCCAAGGATTTGGGGGCATGGCTTTATATTGCAAAATTAAATCCGGACAAACCCTGGCAGCTTGCCTCGGAGCCGGTGATACTTTCAAAACCGGATTATGGCTGGGCAAACAACCATACCTTTGTAGACGAAGGTCCCTTTGCACTGATGGCGGAGGATAAATTGTATATTACCTTTTCTTCTGCAGCAGTGGATACTTCTTATGTGGTTGGTCTGCTTTCCATCCCCAAGGGAAAAGATTTGCTGGATGTGAAAAACTGGAAGAAAAAGAATTATCCCATTTTGACATCCCGAAGTGTGGAAGGGGAGTACGGAACCGGCCACAATGCTTATGTAATCGATAAGGATGGTGTGGTTTGGAATACCTACCATGCAAGACCCGGTACAGAGGCACCCAGAAGCAGTGGTATCCGCAGAGTCCATTTTGATATAGACGGGGAACCGGTTCTGGATATGACAGAAGAACTGGACGTGGCGGAAGAATTCCGCAATGTGACCACAACACTGGTTGTAAAATAAATAATATGGTTTTCCTTAAAGTTTTCAAAAAATAAGTCGATATAAGTATCACAAGTCACTGTCAGGCCAACAATGACTTGTGATACTGAAAATAAGAATTCACCATGGAAGGTATATAAAGGAGACAAGAGGTTTCCGGCATATAGCTTCTTTTGTTTTGTATGGAACAGGGAAGGGAAATATAAAATATGGTGGATTCGGTAAAGGAGAACGGAGGGAAAAATTGAGGATTGATTCCAGCGTAATAGGAATGGAATCCGCCCGGAGATACACATCTTCGGAGACAAAAATCAGCCGCGTCAGAATAATGGATTATAAGGGCGCGGAATCAGAGGGACTTGAAGGAACATTTGGCGGACTGTTGGAAATGGACAGCGAGCAGGATGGGCTTTCGGACAATCTGCAGGACTCGGCAAAAGCAGAGGAAACGGAGAGTGCTGAGAGTTTAAAATTTGTCAGTCTGCAGGATATGCAAAGCCGCATGAGCAGAGTGGGCAGAAAAGAGGTATGCCTGCGTAGCAGGGACGATGTGGTGGAAAATTTCAGACAGCTTAGTCTGAGATACATTTTCAGGTTACTGTTCGGAGACCATAAGACCAAGGATATGTTTGGAGAGTCGGTGGAGTCTTTGGAGGGAGACCAAAACTATGATGAGTGGCAGGAGCAGTATAAAGCCGTTCAAGCCGGTTCGGCAAGCTTGAGTACACTGAACTCGGGACAGTATATGGTGTATCATCACAGTGTTTCTTTTCAGGAAACAGAAAACACATCTTTTCAGGCACAAGGTGTGGTAAGGACCGCAGATGGTCGGGAAATCGACATTAATGTGAGTGTGGAGATGAGCAGAAAGTTTACGGCTTACTACGAAGAGAACTATGGTATGGCAATGGTACAAAGGACTTGCGATCCCCTCGTGATTAATTTAGATGGAGGTATTGCACAGCTTTCAGACCAAAAGTTTTTCTTTGACCTTGACGCAGACGGCGAGAAAGAAGAAATATCAAAACTGGAATCCGGAAGTGGTTATCTGGCACTGGACAAAAATGGGGACGGTATCATCAATGACGGCAGTGAGTTGTTCGGACCTCAAAGCCGGGATGGGTTTAAAGACCTGGCTTTTTATGATGAAGATAAAAACGGCTGGATTGACGAGAATGATGAAATCTGGTCTAAATTAAAAATCTGGTGTCGGGATGAGAATGGAAATGATAAGCTATATACCCTGTCGGAAAGTGGTGTGGGAGCCATTGGACTTCAAAATGTCTCTACAGATTTCGCACTGAGAAATAACATAAGTGCAAACGGGTTTATCCGGAAAACCGGCATTTTCTTGTATGAAAATGGGGAAGTGGGAACCCTGCAGCATTTAGATTTGGCACAGTAAAATTTTAAATTAAAAAAAGATGAGTGAAACAGGAGCTTTGCAGAAAATAAACTGCGGCTCCTGTTTTTTTGCATAATTGCTCCAAAACAGGCAAAACTAAACGTAGACGTAAGATCAGTTAAAGTGTGATTCACACACAGATGGGAGTAAATATGAGAAGAGGAAACAGATATAATAATGCAAAAAAAGAACGTATCACAATGATTGTTTCCGCTGTCTTTGTCTTGGCGGCGTTAACAATAACAGGTGTGTATGTGAAATCTAATAGTGCAGATGAGAAGAATGACGGATATACCATTGATTTTAGTACATTGGAAAATCAGGCTGAAGTGGAAAATGAAAAACCGGATGAATTTGTTCTGATAGAGGATTTTGAGCCGGAGGGACTTGTTTCAGATGATGCGTTGGACTATTTTCCGCCCTTGACGGAAGCAGATTCTGCAGGTGTTAAAAATCCGGGATTAATTCAGTTCGGTGAAGATTCAAATGTAGCAGATAGTGGAGATGAGATAATCAAAAGTGCGGATGCAGATATTTTGGCAGATGAAGCGGCTATGGCAGCAGATGCGCTGAGAGAACTGGAAGCGATAGTAGAGGAAAGAACCGAGGAAAACATGACTCTTCAGCAGGAAGCAGCCACAGCGACGGAAAACCAATTGGCAAAGGAACAGGTATCTTATACCATTCAGGCGGGGAGCAATTTAGTATGGCCTATAAACGGTGAGGTACTCATTGGCTATAGTATGGACAGAACGGTTTATTTTAAGACACTTTCCCAGTATAAGTACAATCCCGGAATTGTGGTGGGGGCAGCAGAAGGGGACGTAATTACGGCAAATGCCTCCGGAAAAGTAATCGAAGTTTTCTATGACGAGGAATTGGGTAACGGAGTAAAGGTAGATATCGGAAGAGGCTATACGGCTATTTACGGTCAGCTTAAGGATATCCAGGTACAAAAGGATAGTATAGTGGAAGTGGGTAATGTGTTAGGTTATATTGCAGCTCCTACAAAATATTTCAGTGCGGAAGGAACCAACGCATATTTTGCATTGGAAAAGAATGGAGTACCGGCAGATCCCTTTGGTAAGCTGGAATAAAAAAGATTCTTACGATACTTTACCACTACTGCGAATTAAGCTATAATCTATTTATATACGTAACGGAGGAAATGATGTTGAAAAAGTACGTGCTTATTGTAGTTTTTGCACTTGGCGTTTCCCTGCTTTTTAACGGCTGCGCAGAGTCAGGAACGATTAAGCCCGAGCAGGAGAGTCAGGTGGAAGGGGAAACCCTTTTGGCGGAGGAAATTATCTCCATGGAGAAACGTCCCCAGTTAGGTTATCGGGTTCCCGTCATACGCCCGGCAATTATCGTGTCCCAGGACGGATATGAGGCAGACAGGGAAAAACGTGCCATAATCAGAGGGCAGAGAATGCCGGAAAAATATAAAGTGGTAAATATATCCACCGGAAAAGTGGTTTACGAAGGAAAAATAGAATCCCCGGTTTATAATGAAGAAGAAAGAGAATATATTGGTTATGGAGATTTTACTTCATTACAGACCGCGGGGGATTACTACATAGAGTGTGACTACTTAGGAAAGTCTTTTTCTTTTTCCGTGAAGGAGGATTATTACGTAAAAGCGATGGAGGAGGCAGTGGGCAAACTGCATCTTCTTGCCCAAAGTGAAAATCCGGCTACCAATAACAGACCATCCGATGAAGAATTAATCCAAAAATGCAGGACGATTTCAGCTTTGCTTCTATCCTGTGAATTGTTCAGTGACAATCAGGTGGACGGAGCAATCGGTGAGAAAAATTCAGTGCCGGACATTCTGGATTATGCAGCCTCACAGGCTGCTGTTTTGGCGAAATGGCAAAGCAGTGAAGATGGCAGTATCGGAGCGGCCACAGGTTGGTATTGTGCAACTCTCTCCAAGCTTAGTTACACATATCAAAAATATAAAAGTGTAGATGCCACCCGTTTTTTACAGGCAGCGGATAAGGCATGGCAGTACATGGATAAAAACAAAGATAAATTTTCAGATGGGGAGCGTTTTTTCTCGGCAGCTGAATTGTACCGTGCCACAGGAAAAAGCCGTTATCACACAGTGGTAAAGGAACTTGGTAAAAAACTGGAGCCGGATATTTACAACGAAGCCTTAACTTACGGGGCGGTTACTTATGCATCCACCAGAAGAGCCGTAAATGAATCCTTGTGTAATAGCTACCTAATAGATATGATGGAACAGGCAGAGAATATCTCGGCGGCGTCCATCAAAGATGATTTCATGGTGGGAAGCCGGTTGCAGGTTGGAAATACGGACATTTTTTTCGCAAACACGACTAATATGGTGGTGGTGGATTATGTGATTACAAATGAAGAATATGGTTCGTTGATAGAAGACCATCAGCATTATCTCATGGGAAGAAATGAACTGGGTTTAAGTTACTTTGATTTTGAAGGATGCGAGAAAAAGGCGGATAATTTCCTCGGAGAAGAGGCGGTTTATCTGGCAAAGTATATAATGATTTTAAGCGAAATTATGGATCGCTGATAAGGAGTAGAAAATGAAAATTGTTGTTTTAGCAGGTGGAATCAGTACAGAGAGAGATGTGTCTTTGTCAACAGGACGGATGATATATCAGGCACTTAAGAAAAATGGACATCAGGTAGTTTTGCTGGATTCCTTTTTGGGATACAACGGTGATGTGGAAAAAGCTTTTGCAGAGGAAAAAGACTGGGCTGAACAGATACAGGGCGTGAAGGAAATCAATCCTGATATAGAGCAGGTAAAAGCACTCCGCCCGGACTGGAAGAAGAACTTCTTTGGACCGGGTGTCATTACACTTTGCCAGGAGGCAGACGTAGTGTTTATGGCACTGCACGGCGGCGAGGGAGAAAACGGAAAAATACAGGCATGTTTTGATCTGATGGGTATTACTTATACCGGAACCGATTATGTGAGTTCTGCATTGTCCATGGATAAGGGAATTACCAAGGATATGTTTGCGGCAAATGACATTCCCACACCCTTCGGCTTCAGACTGAAGAAGGATGAGCCGGTAGTAAAACCCCAGTTTCCCTGTGTGGTAAAGGCCACTTGCGGCGGTTCCAGCGTGGGGGTTTCCATTGCATGGCAGGAAGACGGATATGAAAAAGCACTGGAAGAAGGATTTAAATACGATCCCGAAGTAGTGGTAGAGCAGTATATTAAAGGACGTGAATTTTCCGTGGGCGTTATCGGAGGAAAAGCGCTTCCCGTAATCGAGATTGCACCTAAGGAAGGTTTCTACGACTATAAGAATAAATATCAGGAAGGAAGTACCATTGAGACTTGTCCGGCACTGCTCAGTGAAGAAAAAACCCTTGAAATGCAGCAGATTGCAGAGAAAGTATTTAAAGTGCTCCGCCTGAAAAATTATGCCCGCATGGATTTCCTTATGGAAGAGGGCACAGAAAAATTATATTGCTTAGAGGCAAATACACTGCCCGGCATGACCCCTACTTCTTTACTTCCCCAGGAAGCACAGGCGGTGGGAATGAGTTTTGAACAGCTCTGTGAAAAGATTATTGAGATTTCAATGGAAGGCTTTGTAAAATAAAAACCCATGGAAAATATGGTGGATGTTATGAAAAATATGAATCTTGAAAAGATAGCTTCTGCATGTGGAGGTACCCTGTTTTATGGTACAGCCGAGGAATCGGCGGTCTGTGTGAGTGAGGCAACCTGTGTGGTTTTGGACTCCCGAAAAATACAGGCGGGCGGAATTTTTATTGCCAACGAAGGTGAAAATGTAGATGGCCATAAATTTATCGGCCAGGTTTTTGAAAATGGCGCCCTTGGGGTTATCACAGAGAAGACACCGGAGCAGGTGAAAGAAACTCATGGAATACCGGTGGAAAAGTGGGGAGCATACATATTAGTGGAGGATTCCCTTCAGGCCTTAAAGGACATTGGGGAATATTACAGACAGCAGCTTTCCATTCCTGTAGTGGGAATAACAGGCAGCGTTGGAAAGACCAGCACAAAGGAGTTCATTGCCGGAGTTTTGGGTCAAAAATATAAGGTCCTAAAAACAGAAGGGAATTTTAATAACGAAATCGGCTTGCCCTTGACGTTACTTCGGATCCGCCGGGAACATGAAGTAGCAGTGGTGGAAATGGGAATCAGTGACTTTGGGGAAATGCACCGTTTAAGTAAAATGGCGCGCCCCAATATTTGTGTGATAACCAATATCGGCCAGTGCCATCTTGAAAATTTAAAATCCAGGGAAGGCATATTAAAAGCGAAAACAGAAATTTTTGATTTTATGGCAGAGGACGGCTATGTCTGTGTAAACGGAAACGACGATATGCTCGCCACTTTGGATAAAGTAAAAGGCAGAAAGGTTCTTCGTTTTGGCGTAAAAAACGATGGCTGCGAATGCTTGGATACAGATTATACTGTGTATGCGGATGCAATAGAAAATAAAGGGTTGTTTGGCAGCAAGGCGGATTTGCATTTTTGTGGTGGCATTTCCGGACGGGAGCAGGTGCAAATTGATGTGCCATTACCCGGCTCCCATATGGTAATCAATGCGGCAGCAGCGGCATTGGTAGGAAAGATTCTTGAATTGACCACAGAGCAGATTTGCCAAGGGATTTCCAAAGTTGAGGCTGTAGGCGGAAGAAGCCATATCATCCAAAAGGAAGATAGAATCATTATTGATGACTGCTATAATGCAAACCCGGTATCCATGAAGTCAGCCGTTGATTTGCTGATGATGTCAGTGGGACGAAAAGTTGCCGTTTTAGGTGATATGTTTGAACTGGGAGAAAATTCTGATGCCATGCATGAAGGTGTAGGAAGGTATGTAGCAGATGCAGGCGTAGATGTCATAATCTGTGTGGGAGAAAATTCTGCACATATGTACGAAGGAGCACTTGCCGGCAAGAGCCAGGGGCAGGAGATTGTTTATTGCAATACCCGGGAGGAGCTTCTGGAAAGGATTCCAACAGTTTTGCAGGAGGGGGATACTGTTTTGGTAAAAGCGTCCCATGGTATGGGCTTTAGCAAGGTAGTTGATTTTCTGCAATAGACAAAGAAAAGGCTGTACACTTGGTTTAAACCGGTGTGACAGCCTTTATTAATTGTTTTATGCATTTCTGTATTTTAATCTATTTTGACGCTTTGTTTATTTCCTGTTCCAGTAATTCCTTATTTCTAAAGTAGGTTTCTTCAATGATTTTCTGGACCTTTGCTCCGATAAATTTTTTATCCTCTTTTTCTAAATCCTTCATGTAAATCGGTTTACCGTATTCGATGTAAACAGTGGTTTTCTTAATCTTCGGGAAATGGTCTTCGAAGATGGCAGAGGTGTTGTTCAGTGTAATGGGAATAATGGGTACATCCGCTTTTTCCGCAATTTTGAAACTACCTTCATGAAATGGAAGGAAGGTGTCCGGTACACGGTTTCTGGTTCCCTCGGGGAAGATGCAGATGGAAATGCCGTTCTTAGCCTTTTCTACACCCTGCAAAATGGTTTTCAAGCCTTCTTTAATATTTTTGCGGTCAAGGAACAGGCAGTGCAACAGTTTCATCCAAATGGAGAGAAGAGGAACCTTTTCCATTTCTTTCTTGGAAACATAGCCTGTGGGACGGGGAACGCGGACATAGGTCAGCAATATGTCAAAGAAGCTTCTGTGGTTTCCTACGTATAAAACGGCGGTGTCCTTTGGCACGTTTTCTTCGCCTACTACGATGGCTTTTGTTCCGCAGATGAAAAGTACACAACGGAAGGCCCAGTTTACAATGGCAAGACTGCTTTTGTTTCGCACATCCATGTTAAATTTGCCAATAATCCATTCGGCTATCATAAGGGGAATGGATAATATGAGAAATGATACAACAAATATCACTACAAGTAAAAAACGGATCATTTTTATCTCCTTCAAATAAATTCTTTGAATTCAATGCACATTATAGCATGGGAAGAGTACTGTGGCAAAGAGAATTTATTCAAAGGGTGAAAATGTTACTCAAACACAACAGGGGTATCCAGGTATTCTGTTTTTAGTACAATGTAAGGAAAGGAGGCAGAGGAACCGGTATCATCCTCCGGCCCCGGTCCCAGAAGACTGGTACTGACCCGGATAGCATCCTCTGTCAGATAGAGGTCATCCACGGCAATGCTATATCCGCCGGTGTCCTGCTTTCCGTAACCGACACAGATATAGAGATATTCCTTGTCGTTGAAGGTTACTTTAAAGGGATTTTCCTTTCTCTCTTCCAGTATGGTTTTTAATTCTTCGGACAGATTTTCTTCGCTGACAACGGTAAATTCCAAATCTTTGACTTTGTCCCCGGAGCCGGAAAGAAAACTGCAACCATTTAAGAAGACCAGACAAAAGACAAATGTGGTTAATGTGAGAAGAATGCTTTTTTTCATGTTCATGTTCTTATATTACCTTGATTTTGTACTATATTTATGTGAAAATAAAAGAAATATGCATGAGGAGCAACATAAAATGAAGACATTAATTGCAAATGGATATTTGATTGATCCTGCCTCAAAGAAAGAGGGAAAGACAGACCTTTTGATCTTGGATGGGAAGGTACTTGAACTGGGAGAAGGTTTACAGGAGAAATATAAAGAAGAGGACATGGAAGTGATTGATGCCACAGGGCTGATTGTAGCCCCCGGTTTGGTGGACATCCATTCTCATTTCCGTGATCCCGGCTTTACTTATAAAGAAGATATTGAAAGTGGCGGAAGGGCTGCGGCAAGAGGCGGGTATACCTCGATTGTGCTGATGGCCAACACAAAACCTGCCGTGGACAATGAGGAAACCCTGAATTATATAATGGAAAAAGGGAAAAAGACGGGAATTAACATTTATACCTGTGCCACTGTAACAAAGGGGATGCAAGGAAAAGAAATGGTTCCCATGGAAGAATTAAAAAGTGCAGGTGCGGTTGGTTTTACGGATGATGGTGTGCCTATTTTGGATGAGAAATTAGTGCGGGAAGCCATGGAAAAGGTGGCAGAGCTTGATGTGCCCATTAGTTTCCATGAGGAAAATCCGGCATTTATTACAAACAATGGTGTGAATAGAGGAAAAGCTTCAGAGCATTTCGGAATCGGCGGTTCCGACAGACAGGCGGAAATCGATTTGGTGGAGAGAGATTTGCAGATTGCGTTAGAGACCGGTGCCTGTATTGATATCCAACATATCAGCAGCAAGGAAGCGGTGGAATTGGTACGTCAGGCAAAGAAAAAGGGAAGCAATATCCATGCGGAGGCAACCCCCCATCATTTTGCATTGACGGAAGATGCGGTAATCAAGCATGGTACGCTGGCAAAAATGAATCCTCCCCTCCGTGAGGAGGCCGACAGAATGGCGGTGATTCAAGGTCTGGCAGATGGTACCATTGATGTCATTGCCACAGACCATGCGCCCCATAGTAAAGAGGAAAAAGAAAAAGCCATTACCGATGCACCCAGCGGAATTACCGGATTGGAGACAGCCCTCTCCCTTGGAATAGAAGTTCTGGTAGATGGCCAATATATGACAATGATGTCATATTTGGAAAAACTCACCTGTAATCCTGCCAACATGTATCATCTGAATGCAGGGTACATTGCAGAGGGCGGACCGGCAGATTTGGTGCTGTTTGATAAAGATGCCACATGGGTGGCAGGCGATTATGCATCGAAATCAACCAACACTCCTTTTACAGGACGGACCCTAAAGGGTGTTGTAAAATATACCGTGTGCGGCGGCAAGGTAGTATATAAAGGATAAGGAGAAAGCGAAAGATGAAAGAAAAAAGCATTGCCAAAGTGATTTCCCAAACAGAAATTGCTCCTAATATTTTTGATATGTGGCTGGAAACAGGGATTGCAAAGAATGCCCGTCCCGGTCAGTTTGTAGGTGTATATCCCCACAACAAGAGTACTATTTTGCCAAGACCTATCAGTATCTGTGAGGTAAACGAAGAAAAGACTGCCCTCAGACTGGTGTACCGTATTGCAGGTCAGGGAACCGGAGAGTTTGCTACTTATCATGCCGGTGACAGTGTGGAGATTTTAGGTGTTTTGGGTAACGGCTTCCCTCTGGAAGAAGGAAAAGGTAAAAGAGCTTTCCTGATGGGCGGCGGCATCGGTGTTCCCCCTATTTTGCAGCTGGCAAAAGAGTTGGATGCAGACAAGAGTGTGCTGGTAGGCTATCGTGACAAAGAATTGTTCTTGAAGGAAGATTTGGACAAGTATGCCAAAGTTTATGTGGCTACTGAGGATGGAAGCGAAGGCACAAAAGGAAATGTAATGGATGCCATCAGGGAAAATAATCTGGAGGCAGATGTGATCTTTGCCTGCGGTCCTATGCCCATGCTCCGTGCAATCAAGAAGTATGCGGAAGAGAAAAATATTCCTGCCTATATTTCCTTGGAAGAACATATGGCTTGCGGCGTGGGTGCGTGCCTTGGCTGCGTAGTGAAAACAAAAGAAGTAGATCATCACTCCCATGTACACAATGCAAGAATTTGTACAGACGGTCCCGTATTTGAGGCAAAGGAGGTAGAGATCTAATGAATACAAAAGTAAGTATTGCAGGTGTAGAATTTAAGAATCCCGTAATGACAGCCTCCGGAACTTTTGGCTCCGGTATGGAATACGGTGAATTTGTAGATTTAAATAATCTTGGTGCGGTAGTAACTAAGGGCGTGGCAAATGTACCCTGGCCCGGAAATCCCACTCCCAGAGTGGCAGAGGTTTACGGAGGTATGCTGAACGCCATTGGACTTCAGAATCCCGGAATCGATGTGTTTATTGAAAGAGACATTCCTTTCCTGAAGCAGTATGACACAAAGATTATCGTGAATGTTTGCGGTAAGACTGTGGAAGATTATTTGGAAGTGGTAGAGCGTCTCGGTGACACAGAAATCGACATGATGGAAATCAATGTATCCTGCCCTAACGTAAAAGAAGGCGCCATTGCTTTCGGACAGAAAAAGGAAGCTCTTTATGATATTACAAAAGAAATCAAAAAGCATGCAAAGCAGCCTGTCATTATGAAGCTCAGTCCCAACGTAACAGACATCACAGAGATGGCAAAAGCAGCAGAGGCAGCAGGTGCAGACGCTATCTCATTGATTAATACCATCACAGGAATGAAGATTGATATTCACAAAAGAGCCTTTGCACTGGCAAATAAAACAGGCGGTATGTCCGGTCCTGCTATCAAACCTGTAGCGGTTCGTATGGTTTATCAGGCAGCAAATGCCGTAAACATTCCCATTATTGGTATGGGCGGCATCGCAACTGCAGAGGATGCTATCGAGTTTATCCTTGCGGGAGCTACTGCAATCAGTGTAGGCGCAATGAACTTTGTGAATCCCTATGCCACACAGGAAATCGTGACAGGAATCGAAGCCTATATGGAAAGATATGGCGTGAAAGATATCAAGGAATTGATTGGCGCGGTGAAATAAAAAAGAACGAAAGAGAAGTATTCAATGTTTTCACAAAAAAGTATGGAAGACAATGGAATACTTCTTTTTTGTTGGAAGGGAAGAGGCGCCGCTATAGGTCGCGCCTACCCATATGAACTATAGGTGCTGATTAGGGATGACAAAGGGCGCGTTATGTAAACCAGTTTTTGGATTTTTTCTGCCCTTTCAGACCTAAATGTGCTTTATGGGTAGATAAAATAAGGAAAAATCAATGGAAATGAGGAAAAAATGAGAAAAATAGTCATGCCATTAGCATGGAAACCCCTTGTTAGGGTAGAAAATGAGCAAAACTGGTTTACATAAATTTAAATTTTATCTTCCCTATAAAGCCTTTTTGGTGCTTAAGGGTAGATACGGCAAACAAAATAGAGAAAATATCAAGCAAAATCAATACACATATATGTACCTCTTTTTTCATATACATAGATTAGTATCCGAAAATATATGGAGGGAACCAAAGTGGAATTAGTTAAGAAAAACATACATATGGACCGTGTTAAATGTAAGGCGGTCAGTCAAATCAGTTTAGAGGAAGACTTAAATGTTCCGGAGAATAAGCCGGATGTGGGAAACTTAATCTATCAGAAAGGCCAGATACAGATCGATGAAGTAAAACCCACGGCAGATCACGTTAATGTGAGAGGCAAATTATTCTTTCAGGTTTTGTATCAATCAAGGGAGACCGGAAGAGAACTGGTATGCGTAGAGGGTAAAATTCCTTTTGAAGAGCAGATGTATTTGGAAGGTGCTATGTCTACAGACAATGTACACATTACCGGTTTGCTTGAAGATTTAACCGCATCTACTATTAATACGCGGAAACTCAGTATTCAGGCATTAGTAACGCTGAAAGCTGTTGTGGACGAATTGTTCGACGAGGAAGTGCCCATAGAAATATATAGGGACAATTCGGAAGAGGAGATATCCTTGGAATATCGCACAAAGACCATGGAACTGGCGGGAATTTCCATTCAAAAGAATGACATTTTCAGGATAAGGGAAGAAATTAATCTTCCGTCTAATTATCCCAATATTGCACAGTTACTATGGAAAAATATAACCTTAGAGGATGTGGAGTTTCGTCCCACGGAAGAGAAACTGGGTATAGATGGAGAAATTCGGGTGTTTGTCCTGTATGAAAGCGAAGGAGAAGAACAGGCAGTACGGGCTTTTGAAACGACTTTGCCACTAAACGGCAGTGTGGAATGTCATGGATGTATGGATGGGATGATTGCAGATATCCGGTATGAAGTTGGAAATATGGAGCTGGATGTGCGCCCTGATTTTGACGGGGAGCAAAGAATGCTGGGACTTGATATGGTACTGGATATAGGGATGAAGATGTATGCGGAAGAAAAGGTTGATGTATTGACGGATATCTATGGTATTACAAAAGAAGTGGAATCTGTGACCAGAGAAGCGGACTTGAAACGTTTGCTTATGAAAATCGGTGGTAAGAGTAAAATCGGTGAACGGTTAAAAGTCAAAACCGGTGGCGGAAAAATTATGCAGCTTTTGCATAGCGAAGGAAACATGCAGGTGGAAGAGACACAAATCACCGAAACAGGAATAGACGTAAGCGGAAATGTGGAGGTACAGGTGCTTTATGTGACAGGAGACGATGAGAGTCCCTATAATTCCATGAAAGGAAATATTCCCTTCACTTATCATATGGAGGTAGATGGAATTAAAAAGGACGACAGCTTCCGTCTCAGTACAAAATTGGAACAACTTCAGGTGACTATGCTGGATAGCGAGGAAATGGACGTAAAAGGAGTACTGGGATTTTCTGCCACTGTCTTTGAAAATTTACCGATGACAATAATCGATGAACTAAATGTGAAGCCCCTTGATATGACACTTTTAAGTGAATTGCCGGGAATGGTGGCTTATGTAGTGGGGCAAGGAGATAATCTTTGGAATATCGGAAAAAAATATTATGTCCCGGTAGAAAAGATCAAAGAAGTAAATGGCCTTAGCAGCGATGAACTGAAAATAGGAGATAAGCTTTTAATTGTTAAGGGAGCATAATTAATAATGCACCCGTTCAAAACGAACGGGTGCATTTACTTTTTAGTTAAAATTCATATTATTCTGTAAAAACGTCGCCGGTGGCTTCAGCAGCCATTTTATCAAATTTCTCCATAACAGCAGCGTAAGTTTTCTGGGAGATTTCAGGAAGCTCGCCGCCCCAGGTTTTTGTAGCCTGTTTAAAGCCTTTGATAAATGCATTACGCATCTCTTCGATTTTATCAGGGTCACCGCCTGTGAGTGCAGTTGCAAAACTGATAATACGCTCTGATGTCTGTTCCACACCCCAGTAACCGTCTTCGGCGATATCTTTCTGTGCCTGAGCTTTTGTTTCTGCGTCAACGGTGAAGTCGCCGCTTGCCAGGAATTTCCAAATATCATTTGCCTGACCGTAAGCATTGCCCTGTCCTGCAATTACCTTTTCAACCAGACTGCGGAGCTGTGCAGTACGGGCTTCGGCATCCGCTTTCAGTTTGTTAATAAGCTCTGTGTTGGGAGTATAAGTTTTTGCCTTTTTCACTTCTGTCTGTTTTGAAGGCTCGTAAACAACGCCTGTATCGGCAGCAGTGTTTTTGATGTCAGTAGTTTCTTTTTTTGCTGTGGCCTTGTAGGTTTGGTACGCGTTTGACGCAGCCACATTGTTAATACCATTTACGCTCATGGTTCCCTCCATTTCTGCATACAGTGTACGCTAACCGTCCGTGGTTAATTGTTAATAAAGTAGAGAAAATTGCTTTTCTATTACTTTTATCGGTAATTAGAAGGGAAATGTTTAGGGTAAATAGAAAATGTATGGAAAATTATCACCTTGAAAATTGAATAGTGGAGGTTGATATAGTATACTTAATATACTACTTATGAAAGGGACTAGATTATGAAAAAGAAAATCCTAGCACTTATTTTAATTAGCATATTATTATTATCCGCTTGCGGAAATCAATTTTTGCCAACAATATCAGACGCAAATTTAGATAATGAAGTAGAAATAATTATGGCTGCCCTAATGACTGATGAGGAGCAAACAATCGAATCTTATGTTGAAAAGTTAAATTTGGAAAATTCAGATCATGAATACAAAGTATATAATAAAAATCATTATTCTTATACTATTACTGAAAAAGAAAGATTGGATATGGTTGAGAGCTTTACAAGCAAAAAAGGTATCCGTGAGGTAAATCAAGATTATTCAGATTTTTTGGCTGAAAATGAAATAAGTGATTATGTGACAGATTTTGAATTAAGTGAAGATTTTACAGAAGTAAAACTATATGTGCAAAATCTTGACGAATTGGATTTGACCCCGTTTTTGATTACATACATAGGAAGTCAAGCGTATTGGGTCTCAATATTAGATGCGGCCCAAGCTTATTTGTTAATTTCTCCAGAAGAAAGAGTTTATAACGTAATATTCATTGATAACGAGACAAAAGAAGAAATAGATCCGCTGGAAAATTAAATAAAAAAACGCCACCTGCATAAAATGGTTACATAGAAAATAAAAAAGTTTAAAAAGAATAAGTAAGAGGAGTCTAGTATTGTTGTAGAGAATTGGATTCAGAAAACGTAGTCGGGCTTAATTCATGTGAGGTGATAGGTAGGCTTGATCCAGCGCAAAATATAGATAAGACAATAGAAGAATTGGAAGAATATTTTGATTTGATTGAGATAAATGATAGTATTAAAGAAATGAATGCTAATTTGTTAGATGTAGGACTACCTGTTGAAAGAGGAAATGAAGAAGAATCAAAAAAGGCTATATCAATGCTTAGAGAATACTGCGAGCGGATACATTCTCACATTATGAGAATGAGTATTATAAAGCAATGGCTGAATTAGAACGAATTGTTACAACGGAACAATTGGAATATTTAAAGGAATTATCTGTGAGTTAAACAAATTTGAAGTTTCTTCTGCCTTTGATAGAGTAAAGACAGAAGAAATTAACTTACCAGAGTATTACAGTTCAATTGAATTATATCCATTTTTGAGTTGTTCTATCAGAATATGAGATGGAACAGTCATATCATTTTCCGCCCATTTTAATAGCATACTGTGCATCCCGCCTACGCTGTATGCTAACAAATATGGCAATTGTGGGGCTAGGTGTTCTGCAACATTTTTAGAACGGATATATTCAAAAATACCAAAGGAATACTTATAGGCTCCGTCAAACAGAACTGACAAAAGATTACTTTGTTTGAAAAGGAGTAATAATGATTTTCGTTCTTCCCAAAAATCAAAATAGCATTGGACAATATCCCAGTAGCGTTTTGTGTACTGGGATTTGATTTGTTCAAAGCATTCGATATACAAATTATTAAATAAATAGTGCAGTACACCTTCTTTATCTGTAAATAAGCGATAAAAGGTTTTTCTGGAAAGATTAGCTTCCCCGGCAAGCTGGGTAATGGTTATCTCTTTATAATCATATTGTTTTAAAGCGACTAGCAAAGCATTAGCAATTTTCTGTTTCGATTGTTCTGCGATTTTACCATTTGTAGTGTTCATACTGCACCTTTCTGTTTATGTCACAACTACTGCGAATGTGTGACACATTAGCATATTTGATTGTTTTTTGCTACACACGCATTATATAATACTTTTATAAAGGTAACAAGTGTGACGTATTAGAAAATCGGAAAGGAAATTATATGAAAAAAATAATATACTATTTTAGTGGAACAGGAAACAGCCTATATGCAGCGAATAAAATTGCAGAAGCAATAGGTGGAGCTGAACTTGTGTCGGTTCGTTGTGATGTGGAAAGTGCGACCGCTTCTGATGCGGATATAATAGGTTTTGTATGTCCGGTGTATGAGTGGGATGTGCCGGGAGTATTTAGAGAATTTATTAAACAACTTACCATCAATCCGAAAGCATATATTTTTATGGTGGCAACATACATTGCCATACTTGGGAAAAGTTTTGAAACGGTTGAAAAATTGATGGAAGAAAAAGGGACACACCTCAATTATGGTCGTGCGATTCGTTGTGTTGCAAGCCAGTGTATTGCATATCCGCCTTTTCCACCTGAAAAACTGATGATACCATATATGGAAAAACAGATGCAAAAAGTTAGCAAGGAAATAAGCGAGAAAAAAACACGGAATTATCCGCGAATGTCGTCAATAACACGTAGACGATTTGATAAGACGATGGGACCTTTTTTAGCACTGGAAAGCGAATATGATAAAGGATTTTATACAGACGACAGATGTAAAGGATGTAGCATATGTGAAAAGGTTTGTCCGACATGCAATATTACAATGGAAAATAATCGCCCCAAGTGGAATCATCATTGTCACGGATGTAATGCATGCGTAGCGTATTGTCCAACAAAGGCCATACAGTTTAAAGTACCACAAGTATATAAAGAATTAGATTCCATTATTTGCAAATTACTGCGTCTTCCCGAAAAGCGTAAGCGTTATCATCATCCGTTAATAGATGCAAAAGACTTGATGGGTGACAGAAAAGAAATAAAGTCCAGAGAATAATTCGTTAACATTATTTAAAAGGAAAGCAAACTTTCGGTTTTGTGCAGATTGTTATAAAAAAGAGTACCGCTCACTTTTTTGAGAAAGTGAACGGTATTTTTTCTTAAAACCTTAACTTAATGACATTGCCCAAAACGTGCACATAAAACCAAAGCATACAAGGGTAATGTTGTACCCCATTTTTGCCCCCACATTTGACCCCGAAATTGATTAAAACGTAATAAAAAACAATATATTTCTATAGAATAAGATAAAACGAAAATTGTACTATATTTCCCATGTTTATGTGGTTTTCAATACACGCTATAAACCCTGACAAACCTTGACGAATTGAAACGGATTGTATATAATTAAGTACAATCTATGTATACAAAATACAAGGATGTACAAAAATAGAACTTGTAATGGAAGAATTACTATATAGTGGGGACTTGAGATGGATAAATTTACCCTGAAAGCTTACGCAAAAATAAATCTGGGACTGGATGTGGTCAGAAGACTGCCAAACGGATACCACGAAGTAAAAATGGTAATGCAGACGGTAGGACTTTATGATGAGCTGACCTTTGCAAAAAAAGACAGCGGTATTTTGGTTACTGTGGAAGCGGAAGACTTACCCGCAGGGGCGGTTCCGGCAGATGAAAACAATCTGATTTACAAAGCGGCAAAACAGCTGATGGATAAATATAACGTCACAGAAGGTATCCATATCCATTTAAAGAAAAACATTCCGGTGGCTGCGGGGATGGCAGGCGGAAGTACAGATGCGGCAGCAGCCTATCGTGGTGTAAATCTTATGTTTGACCTTGGCGCTACGGAGGAGGAAATCTGTGAGATGGCAGTAAAAGTAGGTGCGGACGTTCCTTACTGCGTGAAGGGTGGAACAGCCCTTTCGGAAGGAATCGGTGAAGTGCTTACGATTTTGCCGGATGCACCGGATTGCTATGTGCTTGTGGCAAAACCGGATATTTTTGTTTCTACCAAATATGTATATGAGAATCTGCATGCGGATTCTTTGCAGCATCATCCCGATATCGACGGTATGGTAAGTGCCATCAAAGAAGGAAATTTAAATGGTGTGATTGACCGTATGGAAAATGTGTTGGAGACGGTGACGGAAAAGACTTATCCCATTATCGGGGAGATTAAGGCGTTTATGGAAGAGCAGGGAGCAAGGCGTGCCATGATGAGCGGTAGCGGCCCCACTGTATTCGGCATATATGAAACAGAAGAAAAGGCAAAGGCAGGATATGCGGCACTAAAAGAAGCCGGTCTTGCGAAACAGGTATTTTTAACCACATTGATTAATCCTAAAAAGGAGGAGAAACCGGATGCAAGATAATCTGCAAGTGAACATGGATGAATTTTTACCCCTTCGCGATGTGGTGTTTAACACACTGCGACAGGCTATTTTGACCGGAGAGTTAAAACCGGGGGAGAGACTGATGGAAATCCATCTGGCGAACCGTCTGGGAGTCAGCCGTACGCCCATCCGGGAGGCCATCCGGAAACTGGAGCTGGAAGGTCTTGTTATCATGATTCCGAGAAGGGGCGCTGAGGTAGCAAAGATCACGGAAAAGAGTATGCAGGATGTGTTGGAAGTACGCCGTGCCCTGGACACACTTTGTGTGGAACTGGCCTGTGAGAGGATTTCTCCGGAGGAATTGGATTTATTGAAGGAAGCCTGTGATGAATTCGAGAAGGCAACTCTGACAAAGGACCCTAAAAAGATTGCAAAGGCGGATGTGGAGCTTCATGATATTATTGTGCGGGCTACAAGAAATGCAAGATTGGCTCAGTTGGTCAGCAATCTGTCCGAGCAGATGTACCGTTATCGTTTTGAATATATCAAGGATGCCAGCAAACATCAGCGTCTGATAGAGGAGCACCGCGTTATTTATGAGAGTATCCGAAACAAGGATAAGGTAACAGCGGCGGAGACTTCCAAGCTTCATATCGACAATCAGGAAAACTCTGTTATGGAACAGATACAGTCTGTAAGATAAAACCCTCAGAAGACAACTGTTTTTTGACAGGGGATGTTTAGATGGTATATTTCATGGAAAGACTATGTATAGAAATCCGAAAAAGGAGCATAGAACCATGAAATTAAAATTCAAAAAAGCAATATGGCTTATTTACGCTTTGGGCTGGTGGGGTGTACTTTATCCCGAATTTACCCTGACGGAGGATACCTTCCGGATGATATGGGTAAGTGGAGAAGAACAGTCAGAATGGAACGGGAAAAGCGCGACGGAAATTTACTGCGAGCTATTGCAAGCAGAGCCAAAGCAGATTAAAATAAAGAGCAAACTGTGGGAAATCCTAAAGGATTTTTTAGAAAAGGAATAGAAAAATGATGCAGGATAAGGTAAAGGCCTATCCGAAAGATGCCCCCATCGGTGTGTTTGATTCCGGTGTTGGTGGACTTACGGTCTTTCGGGAGATTATGAGGCAGATGCCCAATGAAAAAATAGTATATTTTGGCGATACGGCGAGAGTGCCATACGGCAGCAAGTCCAAGGAGACTGTCACCAGATTCTCTAAGCAGATAGTCCGCTTTTTGCAGACACAGAATGTAAAAACCATTGTGGTTGCCTGCAATACGGCAAGTGCTTATGCGTTAGAGGAACTGGAAAGAGAAATCGATATTCCCATTATCGGAGTAGTAAAGCCCGGCGCCAAAGTGGCGGCAGAGGCAACCAGAAACGGGAAAATCGGTGTAATTGCCACAGAGGCAACTATCGGAAGTGAAATTTACTCCCAGTACATAAAAGAATTAAAGCCGGAGGTGTCTATTTCCGGAAAAGCTTGTCCGCTTTTTGTACCTTTGGTGGAAGAAGGTTTGTTGCAGGATCCTGTAACAGATGAGATTGCAAGACGGTATCTGGCAGAACTTATCGATATCGATATTGACACTTTGATTTTGGGATGCACACATTATCCCCTGATCCGTTCTACAGTGGGAAAAATCATGGGAGAAAAGGTAACCTTGGTCAACCCTGCTTACGAAACGGCAAGGGAGCTGAAGGAGATGTTGGCCGGACTGGATATGCTCAGCGATACACCACCGGCACTCGGAAGTTCCCAGTATAGTTTTTATGTCAGTGATAAAGCTGACAAGTTTATCCGTTTTGCCAATTCTATTATCAAATATGGTATCCTGTCGGCGAAACAGATTAATATAGAGGAATACTAGACATGACAAAAGAAGTTTTGGTAGCCATAAGAGGTCTGCAGTTTGACGCTTCGGAGGAAGAGACAAATATCGAGACCGTAAATGTGGCAGAATATTACGAAAAGGGAAACAGCCGTTACGTCGTTTATGAGGAATTGGAAGAAGGAACGGCAGAGAGTACCAAAAACATTATTAAATTCAAAGACAATGTGATGGAACTTACGAAAAAGGGGTTTATAAATGTTCACATGGTATTTGAAGAAAACAGAAAGAACATGACAAATTATGCCACTCCTTTTGGCGACATATTGATTGGTATCGATTCCAAAAAGGTATCCATGACGGAGGAAGAGAAGCATATCCGGATGAATGTAGATTACGCGTTGGAAGTAAACTATGAACATTTGGCGGATTGTAAGATTACGGTGGATATCAGACCAAAGGAAAGTGGAATCAGCGTACTGGGTTAAGGATGAACACAAAATAAAAACCGGCTTGAGAGAAATTCTCAAACCGGTTATTTTTCTTATAAGGGTTTTGCACCTGCTTTTTCCTGTGCCTTTTCTACGGCGCGTTTGAAGAAGCCTTTTTTCTTTTCTTCTTTTACAGGAGCTTTTCCGTGAAGACCTTTAACGTCTAACACGTAGATGCCGCTTACCGTTGCCTTAACTTCTTTTTTCACAGGTACGGATTCGAAAATCTTTTCATCACATACCAGAGACAGAATCTGGGGACCAACCTTGGCTTTGATGATGGGAAGTTTGGAACGACGCATCATCTTGGGAGTCTGGTCGATAACGGACTGAGGAAGTCCGGATTCTTTAACAGGTAAACGCTTTTTATCAATAATCAGCATGGAAACAGTCATTTTGTTTGCTTCCATTAATTCTCTCTGATCATCCTGTTTCTTCTGTGCTTTTTTTCCAATGAAATATAAAACAACTACAAGTGCGATAAACACTGCTAATACGATAAGTAAAACAATCTGCCAAGTCTGCATTGGGAAATCCTCCTAAATTATGTTGCAATCAGTATTGTACCATTCTTTTTTTTAATAGGCAATAGCACGGCAGGGTATTTTTTCTATGAAAGGTGTGGTATACTATCTTTTATCCAAAAGAGGAGAAAGAGACAAAGATGGAAATGATAGGGAAAGTACTCTTAGAAATCGTATATTTTTTGTTTGACCATTTAATGATTATTAATGGTTTGTTTGCCATTGCCATTATTTTCTTTCAGAGGAAGAATCCCCAGAACGTATGGACCTGGCTTTTGGTATTGTATTTTATCCCGGTGCTGGGCTTTTTCTTTTATCTGCTTCTTGGAACCGATATGCGGAAACAGAAGATGTTTAAGTTAAAAGAAGTGGAAGATAAATTAAATGAAGTGGTCAAGATACAGGAGAGCCAGATTAAAAGCAAAGAATTGCAAAAATTGGTGCCGGAGATTGCGGAATATTCCGACCTAGTAATGTATAATCTGGACACCATGGGTTCCACTCTTTCCGATACTAATGACATGGATATTTTTGTGGATGGCCGGGACAAGTATGACAGGCTCATTAAGGATTTGGAAAATGCCAAAGAGTTTATTCATATACAGTATTATATTATTAAAAATGATGTGCTCTTTAATCAAATCAAAGATGTTTTAATAAAGAAGGCGGCACAGGGCGTGGAGGTAAGGATTCTCTACGATGCCATGGGGTGCCGTTTTATCCGGAAGAACTATTGGAGGAAACTGGAAAAACAGGGAATACAAACGGCAGAATTCTTTCCCGCATTTTTACGTTGGTTTCATTTGCGAATGAACTACCGTAATCACAGAAAGATTGTGGTGATTGACAATAAAATCGGCTATGTGGGCGGCTTTAATATAGGAAAAGAATATATTAGCCTGGATCCTAAATTCGGCTACTGGAGAGACACCCATATGCGTATTGTGGGAGAAGCGGTGGCCGGATTGGAACTGCGGTTCTTACTGGACTGGAATTATGCTGCAAAAGAAAATCTTTTTGCTAATCCCAAGTATATGTCGGGCTTTGTGCCGGGAGTGCGGGATAATTGTGAGATACAGATTATCTTTAGCGGGCCTGATACCTCCAGACCCCAGATCAGGGACAATTATGTCCGTCTGATTAATAAAGCGAAGAAAAGTATTTATATCCAGACCCCTTACTTTATACCGGATGAAGCCATGCTGACAGCATTGATGATTGCCCTCCATTCCGGAGTGGAGGTGAATCTGATGATTCCCTGTAAGCCGGACCATATGTTTGTGTATTGGGCGACCTATTCCTATATGGGAGAACTGGTGATGAACGGGGCAAACTGTTATATATACAATGATGGTTTTTTGCATTCTAAGGGCATTATAGTAGATGAAAAGGTATTCTGTTATGGTACTGCCAATATGGATATCCGCAGCTTTTCCCTCAATTTTGAAGTGAATGCTGTGGTTTATGATGAGATGAAAGCCCTGGAAATGCTGGGATATTTTAAAGAAGATTTAAAACGTTGCTCGAAGATTACCAAGGATATTTATGCGGCAAGAGGTTTGACCATACGTGTAAAAGAGCAGGTATGCCGTTTATTCTCGCCTATTCTTTAAAAAAAGTCTTTTATCGGATGAAAAAATATGATAAAATGAGACATTGTACGTTACAGGTACAGTTTATGAGGGAAAAAGAAAATAAAAATAGATTGGAGATTATTATGAAAAAGAAATTAGCACTGTTAATTGCAGGCGTGATGATGCTTTCCGTTCTCGGTGGTTGCGGAAAAGAAGGGCAGGATAATACCGGCGCTACAGGAACTGAAACACAGCAGAGCCAAGAGGTGGAAAAAGAAAAGGTTCCCCCTGTTAAGTTGAGTGATGTGAGTGTACAAGATTATGTTACCATGGGTGACTATAAGAATTTGGAATTCAGTTATGATGAGAAGATGACATTTACGGAAGACTATATAGAGATGGTTGCAGTTTCCGTTTATAGCAACTATGTGACAAAGGAAAACGGTGGTATTACCGATAGAGCAGCCCAAAATGGAGATATCGTAAACATCGACTATTCCGGTATTATGGTAGGCGAGACCGAACCCTTTGCAGGCGGTACTGCAGCAGGTGCTACTCTGGAACTTGGCTCAGGCACTTTTATTCCCGGATTTGAAGAAGGACTGGTTGGCGTAAAACCCGGTGAGACCGTGGATGTGGAGATGGCATTCCCGGATCCCTATTATAATGATGAAACAAAATCCGGCAAACCGGTAGTATTTACCGTAACCGTAAACTTCATTTATCCCAAAACTGTTTCTGAAATGACAGATGCAGGAGTTGCCGGAATGAGCAAATTTACTACTGTGCAGGAACTTGTAGATTACTGCAGAACCTATATGGAACTTGGTGCGGAAGAAACATATAATGCAGGAAAACAAAACGCAGCTTTTGAGGAACTGATGAAGGTTGCAGTGATTAATGATGTCCCCGAAGGTTTGGTTCAGTATTATTATGATGAACTTTATAAAAACCTGGAAATTACGGCGGGAAATGCCGGCATGAATATAGATATGTATTGCAAGTATATGGCAGGGACAGATGCTGAGACTTATGTAAAGTCTGAAGCAGAAGAGACCGCAAAAATGGGTCTGGCTGTCCAGTATGTTGCAAATGCAGAAAATTTGAATGTTTCCGATGAAGAATTGGAAGATTACATCAAGGAACTGGCAGAAAAAAATGGCGTAACAGAGGATGATGTAAAGGCGTTTTATGAGACAGAGGCTCTCAGAGAGTCCTATATGATGAGTAAAGTAGCGGATTTCCTGGCAGAAAACGGAAACGTGACAGAGAATCCCGTACAATAATTTGATTAAAATGACAAAATAAGATTTCTTTATAGAGGAGCCCGGGTGAAAGGGCAGATGGAGGTTAAGATGGAATTGACAGATATCAGAGAGTTATATCGTGAGAGAGAAAAATTTATCGGAAAGAAAGTGACAGTAGGCGGTTGGCTCAGAAGTAACCGTGACTCTAAAACTTTTGGTTTCATGGTGATTAATGACGGTACTTTCTTTGAAACCTTACAGGTGGTTTACAGTGATAATCTGGATAACTTTTCCACTCTGGCAAAATTAAACGTAGGCTCCGCAGTAATTGTGACAGGTACAATCGTGGAAACACCTCAGGCAAAACAGCCTTTTGAAATGCAGGCAGAAGAGGTTTATGTTGAAGGACTTTCTACAGCGGATTATCCTTTGCAGAAAAAACGTCATAGCTTTGAATATCTGAGAACTATTTCTCATCTTCGTCCCAGAACAAATACGTTCCAGGCGGTGTTCAGAGTGCGTTCCCTGATTGCTTATGCTATTCATAACTTCTTTATGGAGAGAGGATTTGTATATGTTCATACTCCCCTGATTACAGGAAGTGACTGTGAAGGTGCGGGTGAAATGTTCCAGGTAACAACTATGGACCTGACTAACATTCCCCTGACAGAGGATGGCAAGGTAGATTTCTCACAGGATTTCTTTAACAAACCTACCAACCTGACTGTAAGCGGACAGCTGAACGGTGAAACTTTTGCATGCGCATTTAAGAACATTTACACCTTTGGACCTACTTTCCGTGCAGAGAACTCCAACACAACCCGTCATGCGGCTGAGTTCTGGATGATTGAGCCTGAAATTGCATTTGCAGATTTGAAGGATGACATGATTTTGGCAGAATCCATGCTGAAATACGTTATCCGTTATGTACTGGAGAACGCTCCTGAAGAGATGAAATTCTTCAATGACTTTATTGATAAAGGACTGATTGAAAGACTGGAGCATGTGGTAAATTCCGATTTCGGTCATGTGACTTACACAGAAGCAATCAAGATTCTGGAACAGCACAACGATGAGTTTGATTACAAAGTATACTGGGGTTGCGACCTTCAGACTGAGCATGAAAGATATTTGACAGAAAAAGAGTTCAAGCGTCCCGTATTCGTTACAGACTATCCGAAGGAAATCAAAGCTTTCTATATGAAGCTGAACGAGGACGGAAAGACTGTAGCAGCTATGGACTGTCTGGTTCCCGGTATCGGTGAAATCATCGGCGGTAGCCAGAGAGAAGATAAGTTGGAAGTGTTAGAGGCACGTATGGAAGAAATGGGTCTGAACAAAGCAGACTACGACTTCTACCTCGACCTTAGAAGATACGGTTCCGTGCGCCATGCAGGTTTCGGACTTGGATTTGAAAGATGCGTTATGTATATTACCGGTATGGGTAACATCCGTGACGTCCTTCCCTTCCCCAGAACTGTAAATAACTGTGAACTGTAAGAGAAAATTGCATAGAACATGAAATAAGAAGACTTCTTCGCCTTTGGTGAAGAAGTCTTTTTACGCTGGTGGCAAAAGAAACACTATATATAGTGGTTTTGTAGAAAAATTAATAACAAATTTTGCGGAAAACGCTAACTCGAAAGGGAAGACGAGCCGATAAATTATATAGTTTTTCAGATGTTTTTTTCGGGGTGAAATAATGAATATAGTTGCACATAACTTAACTGCCATGAATACGCAGAGACAATTTGGAATTACAAATAGAAAACAGGCAAAAACAGCGGAAAAATTATCCTCCGGCTACAAGATTAACAGAGCGGCAGATGATGCGGCAGGTCTTGCTATGTCTGAGAAAATGCGAAGACAAATCCGAGGTCTCAATCAGGCAGCGGAAAATATCCAGGAAGGTATCGGCTACGTGCAGGTGGCAGACGGTGCCTTGAACGAAGTGCATGATATTTTACACCGTATGAATGAGTTGGCAGTAAAGGCGGCAAACGGAACCCATCAGGATATAGACAGAGAATACATTGACCAGGAAGTACAGCAATTAAAGGGAGAACTGGACCGTATTTTTGATACCACTGCCTTTAATGAGAGACTGATTTGGGAGCCAAACGGCGTGAAAAAACAAATCGGAACAGAGTTAAAGCAGGCGGTTACTTCAACTACCGGATATAGCAGTGTGGAAGTTACGAACCAAAGTTATGAGGTGCTGGGATATAGCAATTATAAAATCAATGCAGATGCTCAAGGCGTCAGCGTATCCTGGACCGGCTATGACGGTTTGGATTACGAAACGGCAAAGGTGGATTGGGCAACCTTAGAGGCTAACGATTACTCCTTTGAGATGAGCGATTATTTTGACAATCCGGCAAATGCCAACAATGCAAATTTGATAAAAAACGGTACGCCGGTATTTACAAAAAAAATATCCTTTGATGTAGAGGAAAGTGCCACAGTAGATGATATGATTACCTGTTTAAATAACAGAACTATGTATAGCAATGCCCACTCTTCCATGTCAGTGCGTTTTGAAGATTCCACCGGTGGTTCAAAGACAAACACGGGAGTGTCAGTGAGTTCGGCACAACTGAACTATTCTGCGGCATACGCTTCCAAGGCAAACAGTGCAAACGGACATGATTTCGATGCAGCAGATGATATTTTCTTAGAGCCAAAGGGCGGAAGCGGTACGGCAAACCTGGAATCCTATCCTCAGGTTAACTCTGTAGCAGACGCAAAGGCCAGTACAGATGGTTGGACCTTTAAGTTTGAAATGGAAGGAATCGGCGAGGTAACCGCAAGTTCTTATCAGATATCCTACGGACCAACCAGCGGGGATTTGGAGGATGACGATGAGCATACCTGGTGGGAGTGGGACTTTTACTACTCAACCGGTAATAATAAGGTTTATTATAAAGACGCTATTGAAAGAACTATCACAGGCGGAACCCTCGGCGATGTTATGTCAACTTTAACAGGAACAGACAACGCAAAGCCCGGACTGCTTGTGGACACAAACGGCGGAAAGGCAGACGCAGGCGGATACATTGATATTGACTTCAAACTAACCGCAAACAACAATTTTAGTTTTGGCGGAACCAGCGATAATGAGGTAGGAGGCTTCACAATCCGGATACAGGTAGACCCCAGCGATGAAGAAGCGGATGTATTACAAAAAATCCAAGATGCCTTGAACGACACCACAGTGTTAGACTTTTACACAGGCAGTGGCGGTTATGATTCTGCAAGCATAGGAAGCTTTAGTGCCCTTACACACAAGATAGATGTACCCATTTGGGGCGGAGCTTGCAATTTCTTTGTGCAGGCGGGACCGGAAGTGGGTGAAAGACTTACGGTCACCTATGATAGTTTAAGTACTCTTGAACTGGATTTAAATGATAAGGATGTTCTGACCATAGACAATAGCAATAAGTTGATTGAGAGCCTTAAGGATGCCTTACAGGTGGTCAGTGAGCAGAGAGCGGTTTTTGGTGCGTACCAGAACCGGTTGGAGCACGCGTATAGCAATAATAAGAATGTAGAAGAAAATACCCAGGCGGCAGAATCCCAGATAAGAGATACGGATATGGCACAGATGATGGTGCAGTATTCCAATCACAACATCTTGCTTCAGGCAGGTCAGGCGATGATGGCACAGGCAAACCAGAGTAATCAAGGTGTATTGTCCTTGTTGCAACAATAGGTAGATGTGGTGAAATATAATATATAAGGGTAAAGAAAAGGATGTGGAGTTTTTTCCACATCCTTTTCTTTTTTATTATAGGATTTATTTTATGAATTCATCTATTTTTTCAGCGGTCAACCGAATCTGTTCCTCGTTTCCAAGGGTTGGTGTTCCGTCGCCCTCCTGTGCCCCATACATACCAAAATATGCATGACAACCGCCATCCAGTACCAGTTCGGTGAAATCAGCCGGTAAGTTAACTTTATTCTTTTCATAATTTTCCCGGTTAATTACTTTATCTTCGCTGCCGTAAAGAGACAAAACCTTTGATTCGGATACATCGGCAAGAGAGTAAGAACCCAGCAGGATCAGTCCTTCAAAAGCATCCCCATTTTCTGAAAGGTAGGAAGCTGCCATGGAGCCACCAAGGGAGTGTCCGCCCATATACCAGTTTTGGACATCAGGAAATTGTTCCCTGATTCCGTCCGCTGCATTGGAATCCAGTACGGCCAGGTTAAAAGGCATGGGAACAACCACGCACAAAATATCATACTCCGCACATGCCTTCATCAAAGGTTCGTAAGAGGTATATTCCACTTTTCCGCCGGGGTAGAAGATAAGGCCGGCCCTGGGATTTTCGGGAGCGCAGACAATACTTTCATCAGAAAGGCGGGAAACGGTTATGGTTTCTGAAAAAGGAAAAACCGCAATCTGTTCAGCGTCAGCATGATAGTAATCGGATAGATACAGTCCGATTGCAGTTATGATTAGAGCCAATACTACAGGGATGGATATTAAACTGATTTTCTTTCTGTTTTTCCGCGCTTTCATGGAATATTCTCCTCTCTTAGTTACGTTGACTTTTGTCGATGGTTTGATTATACTTATATTATAATGAACGAGTTCATAAAAGACAAGGGGAACGTAAAATGCCCAAAATAATACCAAACGTCAGAGAACAACTTTTAAGAGAGGCAAAAAGACAAATTGAAGAGTATGGCTACGGAAAAATGACCATCCGTTCCGTTGCCGGGGCCTGCAATCTGGGGGTTGGAACAGTTTATAACTATTTTAAATCCAAGGATATGCTGGTGGCCACTTTTATGGCAGAGGACTGGATGAACTGTATCGGTCAGGCTAAAAGTCATCCTTCAGAGGATGCAAAAGTGGTTTTGCAGAGTATTTATAGAGCTTTGATTGATTTTGCCTCAAAATATCAGTCACTATTTTCGGACCGGGAAGCGGCTAAAACTTTCTCCACTGTATTTAATGAACGACACAAACAATTACGGGGACAGCTTGCAGAATTAATCCTCCCTATATGTAAAAGGTCTTCCGGGGAAGATAAGAAGTTTCTTGCGGAATTTATTGCAGAATCTTTACTTGCCTGGACTATGGAGGGGGTATCTTTTGAAAAGCAGTACTCAATTGTTTGTAAAATAATAGAATAAATAAAAAAAGGAGTGTGTAAATTATGAGCAGTTTTGAAAACCTTCGTATCGTAGACAATTTTTATCAGACTTCACTGTTCTTCCCTATGCCTACTGTAATTATCAGTACCCTTTGTGAAGACGGTACTACAACCTTGGGCCCCTATTCTTTGGTACAGCCCTATTACGTAGCGGGAAAAGACTATTATGCAATGCTTCTTTGCTGTAGAAATTCTTCCAATACAGCACAGAACATTCTCCGCAACGGAAAATGTACCCTTAACTTTATTGACGACAAGCCGGCGACTTTCAAAGAGGCGGTAAAACTTTCCTGGCCCGGCGATAAGCCCAGCGAGAAAATGCCCAAGTGTAAGTTCAGACTGGAAAAGAGCATGCTTGAAGAGGAAACCGGTGAGGCGAGACCACAGGTGCTGACAGATGCCATTCAGGCCATTGAATGTACCTGGATGAGAGAACTGGATGGTGCGGATAAAGATGTGCCGGGTGAACTGAATGGCTATGAAGGCCCCTATCATGATTTCAACGGTATTACCAGCAAGTTCGGAGCACATTTCATTCTCCGTGTGGATAAGATTCTCATGAAGAAAAAATACAGCGACGCCATTATAAACGGAGTGAAGGCGAAAGACTTCCCCGCACTTCCCGTGGACTACGGCTACCGTGACAGTAAGAATTTCTGGTTCCACAGAAAGACGAAAATGAGAGCAGAGCTTTTGCAGATGCGTCAGGCATCCTTGGAATCTGTGCGTTATGCTGCAGACCGTATTGACGATAAGATTAAGTTTACCGATGATGCCCTTATGACAATCCTCGGCGTGCCCCGTGTATTTTTGTCTGTTGTTTTGAAGGGCTGTGTGGATTGGGCGAAAGAAAACAATGTTGAAGTTGTTACTGCAGAACATATGAAGATTATTAACGATAAACGATCCAAAGAAAAGAATAAAAAATAAGGAGGATGAAACATGAAAGTTGTACTTGCAGGTGCTTTTGGTAACCTTGGCGCCGATATTTTGAAATGCCTTTGCCGTGACGGGCATGAAGTGGTTGCGGCGGATTTAAAAGAAACAGCAGTGGAAGGCTGCGAAGGAAAATATACCTTCGTACAGATTGATGCCACAGCACCCGAAACTTTGAAAGGACTTTGTGATGGTGCAGAGGTGGTAATTACCACCATGGGATTGACCGGAGCTTCCACACGTTTTACCTCTTATGATATCGATTATAAGGGTAACATGAACCTTTACGAGGAAGCGAAGAGAGCGGGAGTAAAGAAATTTAACTACATATCTGTTATTTCCTGTGATGAGAAGGGAGCAGAGGAAGTTCCTATGCTTCATGCAAAATATCTGGTGGAAGAAGAAATCAAAAAACAGGATATGGAATACGTTATCTATCGTCCCACCGGATATTTCTATGACATTGCAAAAGTATTTAAACCCTACGTTGATAAGGGTGAGATGCAGCTTTTGAAAGGCTATGGCCATGTGAAAGCAAACGTAGTAGACTGTCCTGATTTTGCACAGTTTATTGTGGACCACATGATGGATACTAACGTAACCTATAACGTTGGCGGTAAAGAGACCTATACTTATGAAGAGATGGCAGCTATGTGCTTTGAAGCTGCAGGCAAGCCCTTAAAAATCAAATGGGCGCCCATCTGGCTTTTTGGCATCCTTGCAAATCTTCCTAAGATTAAAAAAGCCGGCAAACACGATATTATTTTGTTCTCTAAGTGGACCTTGAGCCATGATCTTGTAGGTGATACCTGCACAGGAGATAAGAGCTTTGTGGAATATATTAAAAATTACTTTGGAAAGGAGAATAACTAATTATGCCTTGGACACTTCTTGGTATCCTCCTCGCAGTATGCGCTGTAATGTGTGCGGTTGGATTTTATAAATTTGTTTACTTCCTTTCTATCGGATATGGTTTCGCAGTAGCAGGAGGTGGTATTGCAATCCTTGTAATGTATCTTGTAAACCCCACAGCAACCCCGCTTTGGTTGGTGCTGGTACAGATGGCACTCTTCATCGCTTACGGTGTCAGACTTTCCGGATTTCTTCTGGTGCGTGAATTAAAGAACGTATCCTTCAAGAAAACAGATGTGGCAAAAGAAACACTGGCGAAAAACGATGAAAAGAAAATGCCTGTATTTGTATTAGTGGCAATTTGGGTTTGCGTATCCGTACTGTATGTGGCACAGGTAAGCCCTATGCTGTTCCGTTATAACAATGCTTCAACAGACATGATTGTTCCTATTGTTGGTTTTGCGGTTTCTATCTTTGGTCTCATTTTGGAATCCATTGCAGACAATCAGAAATCTGCCCAGAAAAAGGTTCGTCCCGAAATGGTTGCAACCCAGGGACTTTACAAGATGGTACGTTGCCCCAACTACCTTGGCGAAATCATCTTCTGGACCGGTATTTTTGTCAGCGGCTTAACCACATATGCAACAGTAGGTCAGTGGATCACAGCTGTTCTTGCTTATATCTGTATTGTTTACATTATGTTTAACGGTGCACAGCGTTTGGAGAAACGTCAGATGGAGCGTTATGGCGATAATGAGGAATACAATAATTATGCCAATAAGACACCCATTATCATTCCTTTGTTGCCGATTTATCATTTGAATAAAAAATAGTGTTTATGGGGGGATGGGGATGAAAGATTTTACAATATCAATGTCACTTGTAGACTATGTTCCGGTTATTTTCTTTGGGATTGGCGCAGTTCTTTTAATGCGGGATTTATATAATAAAATGAGCAAAGGGGCATTTGCCCTTTTTGCTGCCGGAACCATTAATGTTTTTTGTGCGGGAGCATTGAAGGCAACCTATAAGCTGCTTTATGCTACCGGCACTTGCGATTTCGAAGCATTAAACAATATGTTTTTCCCGGTGCAGTCCATTGGATTTTTACTGGCGGGTATCGGATTGCTGGCCATGCTATGCCATAAGCAGTCCAAGAATACACTTTTGGCAGTGGCGCCCCCTGTATTTTCCGGCACATTTGTGTTTGTGGGACTGATGGTGGCAGGCCTTGGCCTCATGGATGTGGTTTTGTGTATCATTGCCGCCAAGATGAAGAAACCCGCAGTGATAGTGCTTTTCGCGGTTTCCTTTATCTGCTCCCTTTGCATGGGATATTTGTCTTCTCAGGATTTTGCAAAGGCATCCATGAACTGGATTGCGGAAGGCGTCAATGTGGTAGGACAGGGAACCTTCCTGGCCGGAGCGGTACTTTTACACAAAAACGGACTGAAAGATTTTAAACTTCGTGAAGGAGAAACGGTATGACAGATAAAATCTTAAATGTTTTAAAAGAAAAATATACGCTGACAGAACTTCCCGTGGGGGATATGGGAACCCTGAAAGCAAGCGGCATGACCTTTTCAATCAAAGCCTACAAGGCAGAAGGTCTTGGACATGTTTCCGTGATGCGTGCCAAAGGCTTCCTGGGTCTGATGAAGATGGATACGCTGATGGTTAACCCCTATGAGGTGGATTTGCCTTTGTACTCCTATGACCGTATTTATGCGGCAGGAAACGATACTCTTATTGTGGAACTTTACGATACACTCGTAGGAGACTATGAGGAAGATGGATTGAACAAGGTTAAGGAAGAATATCAGGACCTTGCGGAAAGAGATCCCGGCGAGCATTGGTATGATGATATCAAGCTTTCTGCCAGCATATCCAAAAAGGGAAAGAAAAAACAGCAGGAACGCTTTGACGAACTGGCGTTAAGACATTTTACAGAGTACATTTCCGGCGGAGCACCGGTTGGTGATATAGGCGCAAAACAGGAAAAGGCTGCATATTATGTGAATGGTTTGCTGGAAAAAGGCGGTCCTTCCACGGATGTATTCAAAAAGACATTGGGTGTGGAAAAAACTACAGAGCTGTTTGAAAAGGTTCTTTTTGGAACAAAGCGGGATGCGTAGTGACATGGGAATTATCCCAAGAAATATCAAAAAATCTTCTTTAGAATGATGTATCATCGTTACCAGAAGGAGCAAGAACGATGCAAAATGTCACGGTAGTACAGCAAATGATTGATTGGATTGAAGAAAATATGGAAGAGGGCCCCACACTGCAAAAGGTTTCCGACGCAGTGGGGTATTCCCCTTGGTACTGTTCTTGTATGTTTCATGATATTACCGGAATGACCATGAAGTCATATGTAGCCGGTAGAAGACTTGCCATGGCTACGGAAGAAATCAGGGATACGAAGGGACGGATTTTGGATATTGCAATCAAATATGGTTTTTCTTCCCAAGAAGCTCTGACGAGAACTTTCAAAGAACAGTACGGGTGCACACCGGCTGCTTACAGAAGAAAAAACAAACCTGTGCCGATGATTGTACGCAAGCATGTATTGCTTCCAAAGTATGATGAAAAGAGGATAAAAACTATGGAACAAACAAGATTAGCGGTTCGCGTAGAGCATATTCCCGCGCATAAGTATTTAGGAATCTGGGAAGAGAAAGCAGATAATTATTGTGATTTTTGGAATTATCATGATTGTGATGAGGTGTGCGGTTTTGTAACAAGTATGGATAAGATGGCACATCCCATTGTGACAGCGCACACTGCAGGTTGGAAAATGTGCAATGGCAAAAAAGTTTACTTTTACGGAACAGGAGTCCCCACAGATTATGCGGGGGAAATACCTGAAGGGTTTGAAGTAAGAGAAATACCTGCAAGCGATTATCTGGTGTTCTCCTACCCTGCCTTTGACTATATGTCAGAAAATGTAGAGGTTATGACAGCAGTGGAACAGCTTGCGTTTTCCTATGATCCTGCACAGATGGGATATGAATGGAATGAAGAGGAGTGTCAGATTTATCAGAGACATTACCCTGAAAAGCTGGGCTACCAGGTGGTTCGGCCGGTAAAGAAAATCAAATAGAAGTTAGTCAAAAAGGGCTAAATCATGGTCACTCCCGGATGGAAATCCGGGAGTGTTTTTGATATAATAGAAATGGAAATGGAACAGAAAGGATGATGTTTTAGCATGAAGAAAGCAAAACGAATATTGCCAGGGGTTGTGTTGCTTGTTTTGGCACTTATCGTAATATGGGTACTTGCATTCTTTATAATTAATCGCAAGGAGCTTAAGACGCTACAGAGTTTTAAGAAAGAAGCTCCGGTAAATATGTATAGCATGACGGTAGAATGTGATTATTTTTATGATGAATATTTGGAAGAAGGGTTTAACGGTTATAGAAAAACATTAAACTTTATTGCAGAACGATTCATGCATGGTATGGTTCCAACCATCAACATAGAGAAGCCTAACTGCTCCACATTTGTATGTCACAATGAGGAAGGAGAAGTTTTGTTTTGCCGTAACTTTGATGATAAAGGAGAAGCGGCATGCTGCTTTGTGACTACAGAGCCGGATTATGGATACAAGAGTATTTGTGCTACAGATTTATCCGCTATATTCGACGATGAGGTACCTGTGTCTGATTTCAAGGGTATACAAAAAAATTATTTACTTGCAGCTCCTTATTTTTCTACGGATGGAATGAATGAGCATGGGGTAGCCATTTCGTTGTTATCAGCAGGAAGAGCGGATTCGCCTTCGGTTGAAGGTGCCATTACATTGAGCCCCTATGATGTCATCCGTGTGGTTTTAGAGAATGCAAAGACCGTTGATGAAGCGGTGGACCTTTTACATAACTACAATATTTATTTGGGTTCCTCTCCTTTTAATACGCATCCCATTCATTATATGATTGCGGATGCTTCGGGAAAATCGGTTGTGGTTGAGTTTATTAAGGGTGAGCTTGTCACCTTGGAAAGTCCTATTGTCACTAACTTTAATGTCTGTGGTCAGTTTTACGGAATTGGACAGGAGCGTTATGACCGAATCGAGCAGGTTTTGAAGGAGAATAATGGGATATTGAATGAAACACAGGCGTTGGCACTTTTGGAAGAGGTATGTATGCCGGGCCTGGAGCAATATTCGATTATTTATAACCTGACAACAGGAGAGGTTACGGCATTTAGCAAAGGGGATGCGTCGGTGACGGCGAATATGCACCTTTTTGAGAAGTAAGGTGGTTGGTTGAATATAGGGCAATAATGATTGACAAAACGAATCATAAGAATTATAATCAGAAAAAATGTTTCAGGAAAGGAAGCTTAACGATGTGTTTATTTGCAATCGGAAATGCATACGAAAATAATCAGGCAATGCAGAATAATAATTTGCAGTGTCTTAATTTTGTATGTAAATAGTCCGGTTACGAAGAAAAATAAGCATTCAGAAACATAATATTTCGTATAGTTGTTTT
>JAZNGC010000078.1:0-23084 GCA_045589155.1 Lachnospiraceae bacterium | reverse complement strand
TAAAGAGGCACTGGGTATTCCTGTGGGATTTGATACAGACGTGAATGCCTCGGCTTTAGGGGAAGCTACATTTGGCATAACAAAAGGCTTGGATTGTAGCATGTATCTGACGGTGGGAACCGGTATCGGAGCAGGTATTTTTATAAACGGTCAGTTGCTCCATGGTATGATGCACCCAGAGGCAGGTCATATTTTGTTAAGGCAGCATCCCGAAGATACCTATGCCGGAAACTGTCCTTTCCATGGGAATTGCTTTGAAGGACTGGCATCCGGCCCTGCTATTGAAGAGAGGTGGGGTAAAAAGGCAGCGGACCTTGCAGACAGACCGGAGGTCTGGGATATGGAAGCCTTCTACATTGCCCAGGCTTTGGTAAACTATACGATGGTTTTTTCCCCGCAAAGAATAGTTCTTGGTGGCGGCGTTATGCATCAGGAGCAACTATTTCCTATGGTGCGTGCAAAGTATAAGGAGTTAATGGCAGATTACATCCGCTCAAAGGAACTTGAGGATTTGGATTCTTATATTGTGCCCTGTAGCTTGAATGATAATCAGGGGATTATGGGGTGTTTGCAGTTGTCAGTGCGGGCGAAGTAAAATCATCTTGACAATCCCGCAAAAATAGCCTAAAATCACGTTAAATAGGCGAAGAAAAGGAATAGTAAGATTGCCCTACATCACAGAGAGAGAGCCGGTTGCTGAGAGACTCTTATGGAAAACAGTCTGAACCTACCTTGGAGCTCTGTATGAAAATACAGCGTAGCACCGGCGTTAACGGTATGAGAAGCAGAGTGTACCGATTGGTGCATTAAAAAGGGTGGTACCGCCGATGATTCGGTCCCTTGAAGTCAAACTTGATTTCAAGGGGCTTTTTTATTCCTTGGAATCAGATCAACAAGAGAAAGGGAGAGAAAGAAAATGGCAGAAAAGAAATTAGTAGAAGAAATCACCTCCATGGAAGAGGATTTCGCCCAGTGGTATACCGATGTGGTGAAAAAAGCAGAATTGATTGACTACACCAGCGTAAAGGGATGTATGGTTATTAAACCTGCAGGATACGCAATTTGGGAGCTTATTCAGCAGCAGTTGGACGCAAGATTTAAGGAGACAGGGGTAGAGAATGTATACCTCCCTATGTTTATTCCTGAGAGTTTGCTTCAGAAGGAGAAAGATCACGTAGAAGGTTTTGCACCTGAAGTAGCATGGGTTACACACGGTGGTCTTGCGCCTTTGCAGGAGAGACTTTGTGTAAGACCTACTTCTGAGACACTGTTTTGTGATTTTTATAAAAATGATATCCAGTCCTACCGTGACCTGCCCAAGGTTTATAACCAGTGGTGCAGCGTGGTTCGTTGGGAGAAGGAAACAAGACCTTTCCTTCGTTCCAGAGAATTCTTATGGCAGGAAGGTCACACAGCACATGCTACCGCAGAGGACGCAGAGGCACGCACCATCCAGATGCTGAACGTATATGCACAGTTCCTGGAGGAAGTGCTGGCAATTCCTGTTGTTAAAGGACAGAAAACAGAAAAAGAAAAATTTGCAGGTGCGGTTGCAACTTATACCATCGAGGCTCTTATGCATGACGGTAAAGCACTTCAGTCCGGTACAAGCCATAACTTCGGCAGTGGTTTTGCAGAGGCTTTCGGCATCCAGTTTACAGATAAAGATAATACCCTTAAACACGTGCATCAGACATCCTGGGGTATGACAACACGTCTGATTGGTGCTCTTATCATGGTTCACGGTGACAACTCCGGTCTGGTACTTCCTCCCAGAGTGGCACCTACCCAGCTGATGATTGTTCCTATCATGCAGAAAAAAGAAGGCGTACTTGATAAGGCTTATGAGCTCCGCGACCTTCTTAAGAAAAACTTTCGAGTTAAAGTAGATGACACAGACAAGACTCCCGGCTATAAATTTGCAGAAGCTGAGATGAGAGGTTATCCTCTTCGTCTGGAAATCGGTCCCAAGGACATCGAGGCAGGCAAATGTGTACTTTGCCGCCGTGACAATGGTGAAAAGATTGAAGTTGCGTTAGACGAAGTAGAAGCAAAAGTTGGTGAACTTCTCGAGACAATCCAGAAAGAAATGCTGGAGAGAGCAAGAGAGCACAGAGAAGAACACACCTATGAAGCAAGAACCTTTGAAGAGTTTGAAAATGTTTTCAATACAAAATCCGGTTTTGTAAAAGCTATGTGGTGTGAAGACCAGGCTTGTGAAGACCTGATTAAAGAAAAACTCAGCGTAACCAGCCGTTGCATGCCCTTTGAACAGGAAAACCTGTCCGACAAATGTGTATGCTGTGGAAAACCTGCAAAGAAGATGGTTTACTGGGGTAAGGCATATTAAATAAAAGTTAAAATAAGAGGAGTAATAATCGTCAAAAGATTATTACTCCTTTTGAATAGAAAAGTTTTCCAACAAAGAGTTGACAGATTGGCAGAGTAGTGCTAGACTATCCGTAGTTAGACGAGACTAATCGCCATTGGAGATACGGAGGCAAGCATGAACTTAACAGAAGCACAGGTAGGAGAAGAGTATATCATCAAAGAATTACAGACAGATGATGAAGAGATGGACGCATTTCTTTTCACGCTGGGCTGTTACAGTGGAGAGCCGATTACGGTTGTGTCCCGCAAGAAGTCAAGCTGTGTGGTCTCTATTAAAGACGGCAGATATACCATTGATAATCAGTTGGCAGCAGCCATATTAATATAGTGGTAAGGTAACTTACCACATATATTTTACAGGATGGTTAGACGCAACTATCCGGCGTTAGTCAGACAAAAGAAGAGTTGTCAAGATATGAGGAGGATTTAAAATGAGAATAGCTTTGGCAGGTAATCCCAACAGTGGAAAAACTACTATGTATAACGCACTGACCGGAAAAAATGAAAAGGTTGGTAACTGGGCAGGAGTAACCGTTGATAAAAAGGTTAGTCCTATTAAGAGAAGTTTTTGCGGAAGAGAAGAGGAAGTATTGGTGGTAGACTTACCCGGAGCTTATTCCATGTCGCCATTTACTTCTGAAGAAAGTGTTACAAGAGATTATGTTAAGGGTGAAAAGCCGGACGTTATCATCAATATCGTAGATGCAACAAACCTAAGCCGTAGTTTGTTTTTTACAACACAACTTTTGGAGTTGGATATTCCGGTCGTAGTAGCGCTGAACAAGAACGATATTAATAAGAAAAAAGAGACTGTTATTGATACAAAAGCTTTGTCTGAAAAGTTAGGATGTCCTGTTATAAGCACAGTTTCCATAGCAGCAAAAGAAAATGGTCTTGCTGAAGTTATTACTACAGCAGAGGCGTTAATCGGTGGCGGACAGAAGGCACCTTATGAACAGGCAGCCATCAATCTTGAAAATAAAGAGGAAGTTGTAGCTGCAGACAAAAAACGATATGAATTTGTGAATAAGATTGTTTCAGAAGTTGAGACCCGTAAGGTACTTACAAAAGAATTTAATATTAACGATAAGATTGACGCGGTACTTACGAATAAATTCCTTGGTATACCTATTTTTGCATTGGTTATGTGGGCGGTATTCTATATTTCACAGTCAACAGTAGGTACCTGGATTGCAGATTGGCTTGTAGGTTATATTGAAATGTTCCAGGAATGGGTTGCCGGTCTTGTAAGTGGTGCAGCACCGATTTTACAGACAATCTTGGTTGATGGTATTATTGGCGGCGTAGGTGCCGTAGTCGGGTTCCTTCCGCTGGTTATGGTTATGTACTTCCTTCTTGCATTTCTGGAGGATTGTGGATACATGGCCCGGGTAAGCGTTGTGCTGGATCCTATCTTTAAGAGAGTAGGTCTTTCCGGTAAATCTGTTATTCCTTTGGTAATCGGTACAGGTTGTGCGATTCCCGGTATTATGGCTTCCCGTACCATCCGTGATGAGAGAGAAAGAAGAGCAACAGCGATGCTCACACCTTTCATTCCCTGTGGTGCAAAGATTCCGGTTATTTCCCTGTTTGCAGGTGCATTTTTCCCTGAGTCGAAATGGGTGTCTCCTGTTATGTATTTCTCAGGTATTGTTTTAGTGTTTGTAGGTGCTTTAGTAATTAAGAAGATTAATGGTTTGAAATACAGAAAATCCTTCTTTATCATGGAGCTTCCCGAGTACAAGGTGCCCAGTTTAAAAAAGGCTGTTCTTACCATGTTGGACCGTGGTAAAGGGTATGTTGTAAAGGCAGGTACGATTATCCTTGTATGTAATGCAGTAGTTACTATTATGGGTTCCTATAACTGGGTATTCCAGGAGGTGGATGCAGAGGCATCTATCCTTCATGATATTGCAACTCCTTTTGCATTCCTGCTGATTCCTCTTGGCTTTGGAGTATGGCAGCTTGCGGCAGCCGCTGTTACAGGCTTTATTGCCAAGGAAGAGGTTGTTGGTACATTGGCAGCAGTATATGCAATGTCTGAAAACGTAATTAATGGTGATTTCGAACTGCTTGACGGTGCAAGTGCGGCAGCAACATTGGCACTTTCCGATAATGCAACACTTGCATCTGTAATTGCACTTGCTTATCTGATGTTTAATCTGTTCACACCGCCTTGTTTTGCTGCTATCGGTGCAATGAACTCAGAAATCAAGTCTAAGAAATGGTTGTTTGGTGGTATTGCACTTCAGCTCGGAACAGGTTATACCATAGCGTTCCTGGTATATCAGATTGGTACATTGATTGTAACCAAAACTTTTGGAACAGGCTTTGTTCCCGGTTTAATTGCAGTAGTTGCTATGATTGCTATTGTAGTTATCCTTATGATTAGAGGTGACAAAAAAGTTGCGGCTGAATATGCTTCAAAGAAGGCTGCAAAATAGTTATTAGAAATTAGGAGTTGTCAGTATGATAGATTTTGTGGTTGGATTTATTATTGTAGTCATCATAAGTGGATCCTTGATGTACATAATCAGAGCGAAAAGACGCGGTGTGAAATGTATCGGTTGTCCCGATAGTGCGGCATGCTCCGGAAAGTGTAATGGTTGTAACGGTAGTTGTGGTGGAGATATAAGTAACCATAAAAGTACTGATATAAAAGAATAGGAATCAATAAAAGTCATTTTTACTGTTTATACCGGTAAAAATGACTTTTTTAATGGCCGTGACCATGTTATACTAATTAAATGTAATGCATAACAGTAATCACAGACAGATAGGAATATAATAATGGATTATGTAATATTGGATTTGGAGTGGAATCAGAGCCCCGATGAAAATCAAGAAATGAAACTCAATTTTGAGATTATAGAAATCGGTGCCATAAAACTGAATACTGCTAAGGTAATGGTCAGTGAATTTAGTCAGTTGGTCCGCCCTCAAGTGTACAAGGAATTGCATAGATTCACAAGCAGACTGATTCATTTGCAGATGCAGGAATTGGAGAGAGGAAGACCTTTCCCGGAAGTTGCAGAGGAATTTTTGGATTGGTGTGGGGAAGATTATATTTTCTGTACCTGGGGTTCCCAGGATTTGACAGAGTTGCAGAACAACATGAAATATTATGGAATGAAGACACTGTCAGACAGACCTATCAAATTTTTGGATATCCAGAAATTATTTAGTCTTGCCTTCGAGGACGGAAAGAGCCGTAGGACCTTGGAGTATGCGGTAGACTATCTGAAAATTGAAAAAGATATTCCTTTTCACAGGGCTTTTAGTGATGCCTATTACACAGGTAAAGTTCTTGCCATGATAACGGATGAAAGGGTTCTTGAAAAATATTCGTACGATATATTCAATCCCCCCAGAACCAGGGAAGAGGAGATATATGTTCAGTTTGACAACTATGCCAAATATATCTCCAGAGTATTTTCAAATAAAATAGAAGCTTTTCATGACAAAGAGGTTGCAAGCAGTAAATGTTACCTTTGTCACTGTAATCTCAAGAAAAAAATCAAATGGTTCAGTCCCAACGGCAGAAATTATTACTGCGTGGCAAAGTGTGAGAAGCATGGATTTTTAAAGGGAAAAATAAGAGTAAAAAAAGCAGAGGATGAGGGCGTTTTCATTGTGAAAACAACCAAACTCATAACCTCTGCCGAAGCGGATGCAATTGCTGAAAGACAGAACCGGGCAAGAGAAATCCGCAAAAATAAACGGAAATAAATGAAGTAGCCAAGGCCCACAGATGGAGTGGATTTAAAAGTCATAATCCCGAAGTCTGGAGGGTCTTTTTGCACGTCTTTTTTGACGACGGACTTTGCCGCGTCTTCTGCTTTTCCGCCAGCCACGTCTGGTACGTGTGCTGGGAGTCCGTCCCGAAAAATGATAGTTGCGGAAAAAAGCAAATATGATAGTAAGGATTATCAGTGCGCCCGCGATACCGAGAATCCAAAGGATGACCTTAATTATATTGATGAAAATAATTTTGGCTCCGGATTCTTTTTCGATTTCTGCAGGTTCGTCCTGTGAAGGGATCCCGCTTTCAAAATGGTAGGTTGTGGATATATCAGTAGCAAGGTCCACAGATGCTTCGCCGATATAGTGTCCCTCATAAGTGTAGGTAATAGTAGCCACCGTATTTGTAGAGTCCGTATTATAGGAAATGGTGGAGGTGGTTTCCGAAAAATCCACGGTTTTGGGTAATGTAATACAATCCTCAGTATTTAAAGAGAGAAAAGGCTTGGAGCTGCCGAAAATTTCAATATCACTGTAAAAAAAGCTGGAGTTGCTAATGCTATATTTCGTTTCTACAGACGAAATGTTTGCGTTCTCAAAATTGGCAAATCCGTAGTCGAAAAGGGCGATGGTATCGGAATATTGCCTCGGAGCATAGTCACGCAGAACAACACAAATTAATTTCAAACCATTTTTTTCGGCACAACTTACCAGACAGCTTTTTGCGGTATCCGTATACCCTGTTTTACTGGCAACTAAATTTTCGTAAGGGTATTTTTTGCCGGGAAGCAATTCGTTCGTAGAGGCCGCATAAATATCATCCGGCTGGTCCTCTGAGGGTGGAATATGCAAAAGCTTTGTAGAAGCATATTTACACAAAAGTTCATTTGAAAAAAAGGCTCGTCCTATCATGGCAAGGTCATAGGCTGTAGTGTAGTGGTTTTCATCGGGAAGGCCGTTTGGATTTACAAAATTACTGTTCAAACAGCCAAGTTCTTTTGCTCTTTCATTCATTAAGGGAATAAAATCCTCCCAGGCACCGGTTCCGGCGATGTGCTCTGCAACGGCAAAAGAAACCTCGTTCGCGGAGGCAATCAAAATAGCATTAAGGGCTTGCTCCATAGTCAACTTCTCTCCGGCATCTATAGCAATGTGGGAACCGCCGGGGGGATTGGAATGAACGGCGTGATAGGAAAAACTTACGATTTCGTCCATACTGCATTTTTCCGCCGCAATCAGTGATGTAAGAATCTTAGTAGTACTTGCGGGGTACTGTTTGGCATGGATATCTTTTGCATAAAGGATGGCGCCTGTGTTGGCATCCATTAATATAGCAGAATCTGCGGTAATAGTGGGTCCTACAGGCCAATTGTTGATTTCGTTGGTCTGTATGGTTTTGCCTTCCTGTCTGGCGATAATCTCATCAAGAGTTTCCGCTTTGACGGTAATAGGCTGTAAAAAAATAATGGATACAGCTAAAAGAAGGGATAAATTTAGGGTTAAAAGTTTCTTTATTTTCACGGTTAGAAAAACCTTCCTTTTTCATACAATGTTTTTAATTATCATACACTATTTTGCCCGAAAACCAAAGGGTTAAATTGCAAATTTGTATGAAATAGGGTATACTGTACGCTAGAATATAAAAAACAGGGTGGATAGACATATGCGATTGAGAAATATTACCGGTTCCAGGGAAGTAATCGGAGATAGTATATACGTGGTACATGAGATAGAGGAAGCCAAAGGCAGGTGGGCAGAGATCTTTGGAAACAAAAATCCTCTTCATATTGAGATTGGTATGGGAAAAGGCCAGTTTATTCACACTTTGGCGAAAACAAATCCGGATATCAACTATGTGGGAATCGAAAAATATTCCAGCGTACTTCTCCGTGCAATCCAAAAAATGGAAGTGGAAGAATTGCCGAATTTAAAATTTATCCGCATGGATGCCGAGGATATCGAGAAAGTTTTTGACAGACACGAAGTGGACAAGATATATCTCAATTTTTCCGATCCATGGCCTAAGGACAGACATGCCAAGAGACGTCTTCCCTCTAAGGAATTTTTAAATAGATATAATACCATTTTAAAACCGGAGGGAAATTTAGAATTTAAGACGGATAACAGACCGCTTTTTGATTTTGCGGTGGAACAATTGCCGGATGCAGGCTGGACTGCGGATGTGATTACTTATGATTTGCATAGTGATGAGAAACTTATGGTTGGGAATATTATGACCGAATATGAAGAAAAATTTTCTTCCATGGGAAATCCCATTTGTAAGTATATCATTCACAGATAAAGAGATACTGATAAAAAGAGTTGTGGGAATGCATCCTATGCATTCAGAACAGGAGGATCAAATGGAGTACAAATTTACAGAAGCAAATTTTCAGAATGAAGTATTGGAATCAGACATTCCGGTATTAGTTGATTTTTACGCAGACTGGTGCGGACCCTGCAAAATGATGGGGCCTGTGGTTGCGGCAATGGCAGAAAAATTTGACGGAAAGATGAAAATCGGTAAATTGAATGTAGATGATGACGGAGCGGTTGCACAAAAATATCGTGTGGCAAGCATTCCTACTTTCATTATTTTCAAAAATGGAGAACCGGTTGCCAATTATCTCGGTTCCATGAGCGCAGATGATTTAGAGGAAAAATTGAACCAGGTGTTATAAGTGTTCCAAAATGGCGGAAAACTTGCAAAATAATGAAAACGAGCAGAATTTTGCAAGTTTGCAAAAATTATCTTGCAAAAGATGAAGGCTGCCGGTTTTGTTACAGGATTTGTAAAAGCAGAAAGAAATGGCTTAAATTCAGTTGTTTTAAGGTTTTGGACAAAGTGGTCCAAATTAAATAACAAGCGGTATTTTAAGAAAAAAGGGTGAGCGGGAAAAAATTTCAAACCCGCAACCCTTTTTTAGATTTTTTTAATACAATGTAACCATAATTTCACAATTACTCTATTGATTTATCATGGTTCAAAACCTATAATAAAATAGATTTATTACACACTTATAAAAGAAACGGAGTAAATATGGACAATAATACAAATCGTTATGACAACGGAAACGGCTATAACGGTAGAAATAATGGATCCGGCGGTCCGGGTGGAAATAACGGACAGGGTGGTCCCGGGAACGGAAATAATAAAAATCCCAAAAAGGCAAATATTCTTTTGTTTATTATAGCGACACTGATTACTCTTTTGTGCATGAGTTATTTTATGCAGGCTGCAACTACAGCCCGCACGGAACAAATCAGTTACAGTGAATTTTTGCAGTATGTGGCAGAAGGAAAAGTTGAGAAGGTCCAATTTGGTTCTGACCGTATTAATATTTCTTTGAAAGAAGAAGAGGAACCCAAAGTTACGGCTTATGATTACCTGTTCCCTTTGACACAGCCTGAGACGGTTTATTTTACGGCTTATGTGGAGGATGATACCCTCACAGCACGCCTGGAAGAAGCCGGAGTAGAAGTTTGGGGATATCTGCCGGACAGTACCAATGTTATTTTAGAGATTCTTCTATATTATATACTGCCCTTGATTATGGTTTGGGTGATTCTTGGTTTTCTTTTCCGCAAAATGTCCAAGGGCGGCGGTCCTATGGGCGTAGGTAAGAGCAATGCAAAAGTATATGTGCAGAAAGAGACCGGAGTTACTTTTAAGGACGTGGCAGGCGAGGAAGAGGCAAAAGAGTCTTTGGTGGAAATCGTAGACTTCTTGCATAACCCTGCAAAATATTCCAAAATTGGTGCGAAGTTGCCCAAAGGAGCCCTTTTGGTAGGACCTCCCGGAACAGGAAAAACTTTGTTGGCAAAGGCGGTTGCCGGAGAAGCGGGTGTACCCTTCTTTTCCCTGACCGGTTCTGATTTTATTGAGCTTTACGTGGGTGTAGGTGCTTCCCGTGTGAGAGATTTATTTAAAGAAGCTACCAAAAATGCCCCTTGTATCATCTTTATTGATGAAATTGATGCCATCGGACGCAGCCGCGATTCCAAATACGGCGGAGGAAACGAAGAGCGTGAGCAGACGCTGAACCAGCTTTTGTCCGAGATGGATGGTTTTGATTCTTCTAAGGGCGTGTTGGTACTTGGTGCCACCAACAGGCCGGAAATTCTGGATAAGGCCCTTCTTCGTCCGGGCCGTTTTGACAGAAGAATTATTGTGGATAAACCGGACCTGAAAGGCCGTATCGATATCCTTAAAGTGCATGCCAAGGACGTAAAAATGGATGAAACCGTTGATTTTGAAGCAATTGGTCTTGCTACCAGCGGAGCGGTAGGTTCCGATTTGGCAAACATGATTAACGAAGCAGCCATTAACGCAGTAAAAGAAGGCCGTGAGTTTGTTTGTCAAAAGGATTTGTTTGATGCGGTAGAGCAGGTGCTGGTGGGCAAGGAAAAGAAAGACCGTATCATGAGTAAGGAAGAGAGAAAAATTGTTTCTTATCATGAAGTAGGTCATGCTCTTGTCAGTGCATTACAGAAAAATTCTGAACCGGTTCAAAAGATTACGATTGTTCCCAGAACCATGGGAGCTCTCGGTTATGTTATGCATGTACCGGAGGAAGAAAAATACTTAAATACAGAGGCGGAGCTTCGGGATATGCTGGTTGGTCTGGTGGCAGGCCGTGCGGCAGAGGAAATTGTATTTGACACTGTTACCAGTGGTGCGGCAAACGATATTGAGAAGGCAACCAACATTGCAAGAGCGATGATAACCCAGTATGGTATGAGCAAAAAATTCGGCTTGATTGGTCTTGCTACTGTACAGAGTAAGTATTTGGACGGTTCCGCAACTATGGATTGCAGCGAAGCTACAGCAGCCCAGGTTGACCAGGAAGTGATTGATTTGTTGAAAGAAAGCTATGAAAAAGCTTTAGAGCTTCTCCGTGAAAACCGCAGTGTCATGGATAAACTGGCAGAGTTTTTGATTGAAAAAGAAACCATTACCGGTAAAGAATTTATGAAGATTTACCGTCAGGAAAAGGGTATCCCCGAACCGGAGGAAAATGCGGAGGAAACATCTGCGGAGAAAGTTTCCGGGGAAACAGAGAAGACGGAAGAAACAGAGGCAGAAAATCAGGTTGCAGAGGAAACGGATGATGCCGGAGCAGAGGAAGTCTCTATAGAAAAAACGGAAGAGACAAAACCAATGGGATGTTTCACAAATAAACCGTTAGAATAAGAAAAAGATAAAAGGACAGTCGCAGTCGCAATGATTCATTGTAACGTGACAGTCCTTTTTCATTTTCATAGGCATATAGATTGTTAGAGAATGTTTTGTATGGTAGAATGAAGTTGATGAAACCATTTGTTAGAGGGAGAAAGAAATGTTTAATTTTGAAGAAGAACTGAAAAAACTCCCCAATAAGCCGGGCGTTTACATTATGCGGGATGAAAAAGATACCATACTTTATGTGGGAAAAGCCATTAATCTGCATAATCGTGTACGCTCTTATTTTCGTGCAAATATAGGGAGGGGACCGGCCATTGATAAGATGGTGACCTTGATAGACCGGTTTGAATATATTGTTACGGATTCCGAGTTGGAAGCCTTGGTTTTAGAAAACAATCTGATTAAAGAGCATTCACCCAAATACAATACCATGCTTAAGGATGATAAAACGTATCCTTATATTAAGGTAACTATAGGAGAAGAATTTCCCCGCATTCTTTTTGCCAGGGAAATGAAAAAGGACCGTGCGAAATATTTTGGTCCCTATACCAGTGCAGGTGCTGTAAAGGACACCATTGATCTACTCAATAAGCTATATCAGCTCCGCACCTGTAACAGAAATCTGCCAAGGGATATTGGATTGGACAGACCCTGCTTAAATTATCATATCAAACAATGCCAGGCACCCTGTCAGGGAAATATAAGCAAAGAAGAGTACCGGCAGCAGGTGGAGGGGGCGCTGGAGTTTTTAAGTGGCAATTATGGAAGTCTGCTGAGAGATTTGGAAACAAAAATGAAGCAGGCAGCAGAGAATTTGGAGTTCGAGGAAGCGGCAAAATACAGAGATTTGTATAATAGTGTGAAGGCGGTTTCCCAGAAGCAGAAGATTAATGAAGGTGTAGGCGAAGATAAGGACATTATCGCCATATCAAAGGATGATGTAGACGCTGTAGTGCAGGTTTTCTTTGTGCGGGACGGCAAATTAATCGGCAGGGAACATTTTTATATGACACATGTGTCGGGAATTCTCAAGGAAGAGATACTGGGGGATTTCATTAAGCAGTTCTATGCCGGAACGCCCTTTATTCCAAAGGAGCTTATGATTCAGTATGAAGTGGAAGATGCAGAGCTTTTGGAAAGATGGCTTAGCGGCAAGAGAGGAAGCCGTGTGTATATCCGGGTGCCTAAGAAGGGCAGTAAAGAAAAATTGCTTGAACTGGCGGCGAAAAACGCTTCCCTTGTTCTTAGCCAGGACAGGGAAAAGATGAAACGTGAAGAGGGAAGAACTATCGGTGCGGTCAAAGAGATAGGGGCACTGCTTGGACTGGAAAATGTGAGCCGAATGGAAGCCTTTGATATATCCAATATCAGCGGATTTGAAAACGTAGGCTCCATGGTGGTATACGAAAAGGGAAAACCGAAACGTAGTGATTACCGTAAATTTAAAATCAGGACAGTAACCGGACCGGATGACTACGCCTGCATGAGAGAGGTTCTCACCAGACGCTTTTTGCACGGAATGGAGGAGGCCAAGGCTTTGGATGACAAAGATCTGGAAGCAGAATTTGGCAGCTTTACTAAATTTCCGGATTTGCTTCTTATGGATGGTGGTAAAGGTCAGGTGAATATTGCCTTAGAGGTTTTAAACGAACTGCATATAGATATTCCGGTTTGTGGTATGGTAAAGGATGACAACCACCGTACCAGGGGACTTTATTATCAAAATAAAGAGATAGAGATTGATACTCATTCGGAAGGGTTTAAGTTGATTACCCGTATTCAGGATGAAGCTCACAGATTTGCAATAGAGTATCACAGGTCGCTTCGCGGGAAGGCACAGGTAAAATCTGTGCTGGATGATATACCGGGCGTGGGACCGGCGAGAAGAAAGGCATTAATGCGGCATTTTAAATCCCTAGAGGAAATAAGATGTGCTGAAGTGGAAGAGCTTATGCAGGTGCCGGAATTGACGCAAAATGTAGCAGAAGAGATTTACGGGTTTTTTAGAAAAGAGAAACAATAATGTGGTTCACATGTTTTCTGCGGTGTGTTAAAATGAAACCAATGGACCGGTAAAAAGCCGGTAGGAATAAATGGGGAAAAGAGACAGAAAGGATACGGATATGGCAAGCGTAAAGTTAGTAAACCTGATTGACAAAATGAAACTGGAAAATCTGACACCGGAAATTGAACTGAAGGGGATTAAAATTACCCAGTCTGATATTAACAGACCGGCTCTTCAGCTCACCGGATATTTTGAACATTTTGATGCAACTCGTGTTCAGGTTATCGGATTTGTAGAATACACCTATATGGAAGGGTTGAGTGACGAGGAGAAAAAACAGAAGTACGATAAACTCATGTCCTATGATATACCTTGCATTATTTTCAGCCGTGATTTAAAGCCGGATGATATTTTTATGGAGGTAGCAAAAAAATATAACAAACCTGTTCTTTCCACAAAACTGACTACTTCTGCATTCATTGCAGAGGCAATCAGATGGTTAAACGTTAAACTGGCTCCCTGTATTTCCGTGCATGGCGTTTTGGTTGACGTATATGGTGAGGGCGTGTTGATTACCGGCGAAAGCGGTATCGGTAAATCAGAGGCTGCCCTGGAACTGATTAAGAGAGGACACCGTCTTGTAACCGACGACGTAGTAGAACTTCGCAAGGTCAGCGATGAAACACTGGTGGGAAGTGCCCCGGATATCACAAAACACTTTATTGAACTTCGTGGTATCGGTATTGTAGATGTGAAAGCACTCTTTGGTGCTTCCAGTGTTAAAGATACCCAGCAGGTTGACCTTGTAATCCGCTTGGAAGAGTGGGATAAAGACAGAGAATATGACCGACTTGGTCTGGAGCAGGAGTATACAGAGTATCTGGGTAACAAGATAGTTTGTCATACATTGCCTATCCGTCCCGGCCGTAACCTTGCGGTGATTTGTGAGTCTGCTGCTGTTAACCATCGTCAGAAAAAGATGGGTTATAATGCTGCACAAGAGCTTTATTCCCGTGTACAGAATTCTCTTGCAAAGAGAAGAGAGGAAGAAGAGGATGAATAAATACGTTTTTGGAGTAGATCTGGGCGGAACTACTGTCAAAATGGGTCTTTTTGACATGGAAGGCAATGTGCTGGATAAATGGGAAATCCCCACAGTGACCGCAAATAAAGGTGAACAGATTTTACCCGATATTGCAAATAGCATTAAATCCAAAATGGCGGAAAAAGGTATTGTGCTTGAGGATGTAAGCGGCATCGGATTGGGAGCCCCCGGTCCTGTTGATGCAAGCGGAGTGATTTATAAAACTGCCAATCTTGGCTGGGATACGGTTTTTAGTATTCCGGAGGTTATGAGAAAGTATATTGATTTACCTGTTATGGCAGGAAATGATGCGAATGTAGCGGCTCTGGGCGAAATGTGGCAGGGCGGCGGAAAAGGCTACAAGGATATGGTGATGGTAACCTTGGGAACCGGTGTAGGTGGCGGTATTATCGCAAACGGCAAGATGATAACCGGTGCTACCGGTGCCGGTGGTGAGATCGGACATATTCATGTAGAGGATGATGAAACCGAGGAGTGCGGATGTCATAACACCGGTTGTCTGGAGCAGTATGGTTCCGCAACAGGTATTGTGCGGTTGGCAAAGAAACGTTTGGAAGAAAATGATGACCCCAGTGCACTGCGTGGTGGCGAGTTAAGTGCAAAACTGATATTTGACAGCGTGAAAGCGGGAGATAAAGTTGCTATTGAAGTAGCAGAACAGTTTGGCAGATATCTTGGAAAAGGTTTTGCTGCGATTGCAGCGGTGGTAAATCCTCAAGCATTTGTAGTAGGCGGAGGTGTTTCCAAGGCAGGGGAAATTCTTTTTGAGTATGTGAAACCTTACTATATGAAATATGCTTTCCATGGATGCCGGGACGCACAGTTTGTCTTGGCAACTCTTGGAAATGATGCCGGAATTTATGGAGCTGCAAAGCTTGTACTGGATAGCGTAAGGTAAGTAAATATATATTGCGAGGTAAAAATGATTAGTCAGTCAGTGAAAGAAGCATTACAGCGATTTGTACCTACAGAAAACATAAAGTATTGCGAGATGCTTAAAAATTATACGACTTTCCGTGTAGGAGGAGAGGCGGATGCGCTTATAATTGCCGAAAATGAAGAGCAACTCAAGGGAGTGCTCAGCTATTTGCCTAAGGTAGACATTCCTTATTTCGTAATAGGAAATGGTAGTAATCTTCTGGTGGGAGATAAAGGCTACAAAGGCATTATTATTAAACTGGCAGAGAATATGAGTGAAGTAACCGTGGTGGGCAATCGTGTGATTGCACAGGCAGGGGCATCTCTTGCAAAGGTTGCCAGAGCGGCAATGGAACATAGCCTGAAGGGCTTGGAGTTTGCAGCCGGAATTCCCGGAACGGTAGGTGGCGGTGTAATTATGAATGCCGGAGCCTATGACGGGGAAATGAAGATGGTTGTAGACAGTGTAACGGTTATAGACAATGAGGGTGAACTGTTGACACTGAATAATGCCACCATGGAATTCGGATATCGTACCAGCGTACTTAAGAGTCAAAAATTTGTGGTGACAGAGTGTACATTTCTCTTACAGCCCGGTGACAAAGAAGAAATCAAGGCAAAGATGGATGATTTTGGGGCGAGACGGAGAGAAAAACAGCCGCTGGAATATCCCAGCGCGGGTAGTACATTTAAAAGACCGGAAGGATATTTTGCGGGTAAGTTGATTATGGATGCCGGACTCGCAGGGTTTTCCATAGGAGGAGCCCGGGTATCCGAGAAGCATTGTGGATTTGTGATCAATACCGGCGATGCCACGGCAGAAGATATAAAATGTCTGATAGAAAAGGTGCAGGAGGAAGTGTATCGTCAGTTTTCTGTCAGATTGGAACCGGAAGTAATCATGATGGGTGAGTTTTAACAACTCACCCTTTGTATCGGAGGGAACAGGTGTATGAGATTTGTTATTGTGACTGGTATGAGCGGCGGTGGAAAAAGTACAGCACTTAGAATGCTGGAGGATGCCGGATTTTATTGTGTGGACAATCTTCCCGTATCCCTCATAGAGACTTTTATGGATTTGATTGCAAATCCCGGAAGTGAGATTACGAAGGTGGCTCTGGGGGTAGATGTCCGTTCGGATCAATCCTTTGAGCAGACAACAAGGATTATCGAAGAATTAAAAGAAAAAGGGCGTAAGTTGGAGGTTCTGTTTATGGATGCCGGTGAAAATGCCCTGATTAAGCGATACAAAGAGACAAGGCGTGTGCACCCCCTTGCCCAGGGTGGCAGAGTGGAGGACGGTGTGCGCCGTGAGAAAAAAGTTCTGGAGCAGATCAGAAAAAGTGCGGATTACGTAATTGATACCACTAATTTGCTTACAAGAGAACTGAATACGGAAATACATAGAATTTTTGTGGAGAATGAGGAATATAATAGCCTCATGATAACCCTTCTTTCCTTTGGGTTTAAACATGGAATTCCCGCGGATGCAGATTTGGTATTTGATGTCCGCTTTTTGCCAAATCCTTTTTATCTGGACGAGCTTAAGAAAAAAACCGGTAATGATAAAGAGGTAAGAGATTATGTAATGTCCTTTGAGGAGTCTAAAGAATTTTTGGACAGGCTGACAGACATGATTAATTTCCTGATACCCAATTATGTAAAGGAAGGAAAAAACCAACTGGTTATTGCAATCGGTTGTACCGGAGGACAACACAGGAGTGTTACTTTGGCAAATGAATTAAACGAGAGACTGAAAAATCAAGGCGGCTATGGCATGAAGCTGTTTCATCGGGATATACGTTAGGAGTAGAAGATGTCATTTTCCAGTGAGGTTAGAGAAGAATTAGCAAAGCATATCGGTTCCGGCAGACATTGTCAGCTTGCAGAGCTATCGGCAATGATGCATTTTTGCGGCCAATATGGGGAGAATTCGGATGGCAGTTTAAGGATTGGTTTTCAGACTGAAAATGAAACTGTTGTAAGAAAAGGCTTTACATTATTGAAAAAAAATTATAATATAGAAACTGATATGGTTTTGGACAGGGAAGAAAAGCAGGGATTTATTGCTAAAATAGGGGCATTAGAAGAACCTGTAAACCCTCTTACCATTAAAAATTCCTGTTGTCAGAGAGCCTATTTGCGGGGAGCTTTTTTGTGCATAGGTTCCATGAGCGACCCTGAAAAAAGTTATCATTTGGAGTTTGTATGTGATAATGAACCTCAGGCAGTGCAGCTTCAGGAGGTCATTAAAAGTTTTGACATCGATGCGAAGATAGTGCTTCGCAAAAAATATTTTGTTGTATATTTAAAAGAGGGATCTGCGATTGTGGATTTGCTCGGGGTTATGGAAGCTCATATTTCTTTGATGAATTTTGAAAACCTCCGTATTTTGAAGGAGATGAGAAATTCTATTAACAGAAGGGTGAATTGCGAGACCGCAAACATTACAAAAACAGTAAATGCAGCCAATAAGCAATTAGAAGATATTTTGCTTATCCGGGACAGATATGGATTCCAAAACCTTCCGGACAATCTGAGAGAGATGGCAGAGATCAGACTGGAGTATCCGGACGCTACATTAAAAGAGTTGGGTGAATACATTGATCCGCCGGTAGGAAAATCCGGGGTAAATCACAGATTGCGAAAGTTGAGCGAACTTGCCGAGAAATTAAGGTAAGGGAGTAGAGGAGGAAAATATTATGATGAAAGAAACTGTAACTATTAATATGGATCAGGGCATGGAAGCAAGACCTGTGGCAATGCTGGTTCAGGTTGCAAACAGATATGAAAGCAGTCTTTATATTGAGGCTGCAGATAAAAGAGTAAATCTGAAGAGTATCATGGGTGTAATGAGTCTGACCTTGGATAACGGCGATGAAGTTGTGGTTGCTGCAGAAGGTAAGGACGAAGAGCAGGCACTGGTTGGTGTAGGAAGCTTTTTAAAAGGTCAGGCTTCTTAAGAATCAGTTTAAGAGGAAAATGATGATGGGACCAATGAAGAAAATCTTTATTGGTCCTATTTTATTATAGAAATGAGAAAAAATTAGACAAAATTTTAACAAAGGCTATTCCCTTTTTAAAAGAAATAGGTTAAAATGATACAGTCAAGATTTGGTAAACAAAACATTATTAAAAAATGGAGGAAATAGAAATGTTAGTATCAGCAACAGAAATGCTCAAAAAAGCAAAAGCTGGCCACTATGCAGTTGGACAGTTTAACATCAACAACCTTGAGTGGACAAAAGCAATTTTACTTACTGCTCAGGAATTGAACTCCCCTGTTATTCTTGGTGTATCCGAAGGTGCAGGCAAATACATGGGTGGTTATGACGTAGTAGTAGGTATGGTTAACGGTTTGATCAAAAATCAGAACATCACTGTTCCCGTAGCTCTTCACCTTGACCACGGCAGCTATGATCACTGCTACAAATGCATCGAAGCAGGTTTCTCTTCTGTAATGTTCGACGGTTCCCATTATCCTATTGATGAGAACGTTGCAAAGACAACAGAATTGGTTGCAGCAGCTCATGCAAAAGGAGTTTCCATCGAGGCAGAAGTTGGTTCTATCGGTGGTGAAGAAGACGGTGTTGTAGGTGCAGGTGAATGTGCAGATCCCATGGAATGTAAAGCAATCGCTGACCTTGGCGTTGACTTCCTGGCAGCAGGTATCGGTAACATCCATGGTAAATATCCTGAAAACTGGGCTGGTCTTAGCTTTGAGACTCTGGCAGCAGTTCAGGAGCAGACAGGTGAGCTTCCCTTAGTTCTTCACGGTGGTACAGGTATCCCCGCTGAAATGATCAAAAAAGCTATCGAACTTGGTGTTGCAAAAATCAACGTTAACACAGAATGTCAGTTGGCATTTGCTGAAGCTACACGTAAATATATTGAAGCTGGCAAAGATTTAGAAGGAAAAGGATTTGACCCCCGTAAACTTCTTGCTCCCGGTTTCGAAGCTATCAAAGCAACTGTTAAAGAGAAAATGGAACTTTTCGGTTCTGTAGGTCAGGCTTAATAAATTATTGCGAAGCAATAATTACAAAAAGAGAATGCGCATGCATTCTCTTTTTTATTGACCGGGGTATATAAAGGCGTTATTATTATTTTGTAGAAACAAATTCATGTTATTTTTACAGACTAAACAAGAGTTTTAAGGAGGGGTAAAACATGACTAATGAAGCAGACATGAATATTGATTACGAAAAGTTAAGAAAAAAATTGGCCAAAAAAGATTTTTGGGCAGGAATGTTATCAGTTGGATGGGGTAATGTAGAAAATTGTGTTGAAGTGTATGAGGCCACACCCGAGCAATTAATTGCTATTGCAAGAAGACGTAATATTAACTTGGATAAGTACAAAATCAAATAATTATATAATTTACCCCTAAAACGGGAGGATGCCAGGTAACAAAGGTTACCTGGCATTTATTATGAAAAAGTTTTTTATATATATGAAATGTTTCTTGTAAGCGAGTTATTTATTTATCTTATAGTCATAGTATAAAATGAATAAATGTCTAAAGAATGTTTTTCCCGTGAAGTTTTCTTTAATTAATTGTGAACAAAATATGAACGAGCCAGTACCATAGTACCAAGCTCGTTCGTTTTTTGTGGTTTTTGGATTTGATTTAGTACCAATGCACTATGGATTAGTGCTTTTCCGGCTCGGGGTAAGTTTCGCCGAAGGTATCAACTGTAACTGTTTTCATAACCTGGTCCTCCAGAGGACGGTCATTCCAGTCTGTACGTGTTTCTGCGATTTTGTTTACTACTTCCATGCCTTCGATTACCTTACCGAATGCTGCATAACTTCCGTCCAGATGAGGAGAGTTTTTATGCATGATAAAGAACTGGCTTCCTGCGGAGTTGGGATTCATGCTGCGTGCCATAGAGAGAACACCCTCTGTGTGTTTCAGGTTGTTTTCAAAGCCGTTTGCAGCAAATTCACCTTTGATACTATAGCCGGGGCCACCCATACCTGTGCCTTCGGGGTCGCCGCCCTGAATCATAAAGCCTTTGATTACACGGTGGAAGATGAGTCCATCGTAGAAGCCTTTGCTTACAAGACTGATAAAGTTATTTACAGATGTGGGAGCAATTTCAGGATAAAGCTCCAATTTAATAACGTCGCCGTTTGCCATTGTCATGGTAACGATAGGATTCTGTGCCATTTTATTATATCCTTTCTTTATAAATCCTCTTAGGGATTTATTTGATTTTTCTATATAGATAGTAGCTTATTTTATCGTAGTTGGCAAGAGATAGCACAAGAAATATCGGACTGGCTTCTCATTCCTTAATATGCTATCATAACATTGAAAATAGCGGAAAGAGAAAAACCTATGAAAAGTTTACAAGTTTTTATAGAAAAAGAAGAAGTTGCTACGGACTTAAAGAAGAGAATACCGGAAATCTGTGTGCATATGTTGCCGGAGCAATTTTGGATTACAGGCATAAATAAAGAGGAGCTTGCAGGTTTGGGATTGTCAGATTGGAAGGAGTCTTTGTATCTGACGGATAATCCGGCCTTTGCTTCACTGCTGTCGGGCAGAGATTATCCGGTACTTGCTTACATACATGATGGAAATCGCGACAAGTCATTTGGGAATGTAAAATATGTGATAGAAGGCTTTGAGGATGTAGATAAGGAATATTTTGTCCGTGTCTGGCAAAGGCTGGTGGGTAAACCTTGGCATATTCTGGATACGGAAAGATGTAGCATCAGAGAGACAACGGTGGAAGATTTAGAGGCTTTTTATGAGCTTTACAGTGCCCCTTCTATTACAGAATACATGGAAAATCTGTTCACAGACAGAGATGAGGAACGGGTATACATAGAAACCTACGCCAAGACAGTGTATGAGTTTTACGGATACGGAATGTGGACGGTTACGTCAAAAGAAACCGGCGAGGTTATGGGACGTGCGGGAATCAGTATGCGGGAAGGCTTTGAGGATCCGGAGCTGGGCTTTATGATAGGTATCCCTTGGCAGGGAAAAGGAATTGCGACAGAGATTTGTAGGAAAATCTTAGAGTATGCGGCAGAGGAGCTGGGTTTTTTCCGGGTCATTGCTTTTGTGCAACCGGGAAACCAACAATCCATAGGTTTGCTCCAAAAATTGGGGTTTGCTTATGAGGAGGATGTGATACTAAAAGAGGTGCGATATCTTTTATTTGGTATAAATATGTGATAAAATATGGGTTAATGTGAAAGACTACGGAAGAGTAAAAGAAAGGAACTACAAATGGATATTTTAGTACAAGGTGCATTGCTTATTTTAGGGTTTGTTATGCTGGTAAAAGGTGCAGATTGGTTTGTGGAAGGAGCGGCTAAACTGGCAGACAGATTTGGAATTCCACAGCTTGTTATCGGACTCACCATTGTTGCCATGGGAACCAGTGCCCCGGAGGCTGCGGTTAGTATTTCTGCGGCATTAAAAAACACAGCCGAGAGTAACAGTGCGGCGATTGCAATCGGTAACGTTGTGGGTAGCAATATTTTAAACATTCTTCTGATTTTAGGTATTACTGCCGTGCTTACAACTGTGCCGGTGCAGTTGTCTACTATCAAATGGGAAATCCCCTTTATGATTGTGGTTACCGTGCTTTTGTTCTGTGTGGGTTATTTTGATGGAAGCGTGGGAAGATTTGAAGGTGTTATCCTGTGGGCATGCATGATTGTTTACTTGATATATTTGCTCCGTATGGCGAAAAAGGGACAGGCTGAAGTGGAGGAAGTGGAAACGGATCCCAATGATAAGGTCTGGAAAATGCTTTTGTTTATTGTTGTTGGCGGAGTATGTATTGTTTGGGGTAGTGACATTACAGTTAATGCAGCCACTGCGTTGGCAAGAATCTTTGGAATGAGCGAAAGACTGATAGGACTTACCATCGTGGCATTCGGAACCTCTCTGCCGGAACTTATTACATCTGTTACCGCTGCACTGAAAAAGAAAGCGGACATTGCGGTTGGTAATATTGTAGGAAGTAATATCTTCAATATCCTGTTTGTAATTGGTACAACTGCCCTTATTACAAATGTACCTTATCAGGCAGAGTTCCTGATTGACAGTATTGTTTGTATTGCGGTAGCGGTTCTTTTGCTTTTGTGTGTAATCAAAAGCAGAAAATTACAGCGTCCGGCGGGAATTATTATGTTGTGTTGCATGGTAGGATATATGGCGTATCTGATTGCAGGTTAAAACGAGGTAAAAAAATGAATTACGCAGGTTACGAGCATTATATTGCAAGTGAAAAGCGATATGATGAGATGAAATACTACCGTTGCGGAAACAGCGGATTAAAGCTTCCGGCAGTTTCCCTTGGGCTTTGGCACAATTTTGGCAGTAACGCCAATTTTGATAATATGATGGCCATGTGCCATACGGCTTTTGACAATGGTATAACCCATTTTGATTTGGCAAATAACTATGGGCCCATCCCCGGTGCGGCAGAGAAAAACTTCGGACGTATTTTAAACAAGGGTTTGGGAAAATACAGGGATGAACTGGTAATCTCCACCAAAGCAGGTTACGATATGTGGCCGGGGCCCTACGGCGATTATGGCAGCAGAAAGTATCTGATTTCCAGTTTGGACCAAAGCCTGAAAAGAATGGGTCTTGATTATGTGGACATTTTCTACCATCACAGGCCGGACCCGGAGACGCCACTGGAAGAAACAATGCTTGCTCTTGACCAGATTGTGAGAAGTGGTAAGGCTTTGTATGTGGGAATTTC
>JAZNGC010000077.1:0-3559 GCA_045589155.1 Lachnospiraceae bacterium | reverse complement strand
GGTTGGCGCTTATTTGCTGGGGCTGCTTCCGGCGTTCAAAGAATACTCACCGGCACTGCTTATGGACGGTAACTCTTTGATTTACGGATTGGCAGAACCGGGGGATTATGTGATTGCCATGGTGGTGGCTGCGGCCATTGGCTTGGTTTGTCTGGGACTTAGCGTTCCGGTGTTGGATAAGAAGAGAATATAAGGAATTAAAAAATACCGTTCACTTTTTTTAGTGAACGGTACTTTTTTAATAATAAGCTGTGTCAAATTGTAATTTTCGCGAGCTCGATGAATTGGGAATTGTAGAGTTCGTAATCAGCCTGTTTTTGTGAGCGATTCTACAAATTACAGACCTAATTAATTATTCCGCTGAACTAATACGTAATTTTTGACCTCATTTTACCATCCGCCGAGAGTTTTTACGTACTAGATACTTTTACCCACCTGCCAAGTACGTAAAATAACGTGGCACATATCACTTTTACTAGCCTAATTCTGCAAAAATTACGTACCATGGACTCGCCATAAAACGCTTAGGTACGTAAATCAGACCAAGGTGCCTCAAATTCTGGACACATTTTACGTATCGGGAACGGTCTTCTACCATTCTAGTACGTAAGTTTACGGTTTACTTGATTTAGAGAGAAAATAGTCAAAAAACATAATCTACTCCACAAATCCCAATTTTTTGCCCCATAGTATGCAGTACCGTATGTTTGCGTCAACAATTGGGTGTAAAATCCGGTTTCACATTGTTCCACAGGGAGCAAAGTGGTATAGTAAGAAGAGACGGAGGTAAAGCTCAAATGAAAAAATCAAAGTTGATCATTAGTGGAATAATCAAATATTTATCGGGGGTAGTTCTTGTAGGGTTACTTCTGTTTTTGCCTGCAGGCACGCTGAATTATTGGAATGGATTGCTGTTTTCGGGACTTTTGTTTGTGCCCATGCTGATACTTGGAATTGTTCTTTTTGTGAAGGCGCCGAAGCTACTGGAAAAGAGACTTTCCAATAAGGAAAAAGAGGCGGAGCAAAAGGGTGTAACTGCGGTGGCCGGTTTGGTTTTTCTCGGGGCATTTGTTCTGGCGGGGCTTGATTTCCGCTTTGGCTGGACCAATGTTCCCCAGTGGTTGGTTTACGCGGCAGCAGTCCTGTTTCTTATTTCCTACGGACTTTACGGCGAGGTAATGAGAGAAAATGAATATTTGTCCAGAACCGTTGAAGTGCAGGAGGGACAAAAGGTGGTTGATACCGGGCTATATGGCGTGGTCCGTCATCCTATGTATGCGGTGACGGTGCTGATGTTTTTGTCTATTCCTCTGATGCTTGGGTCATGGATATCTTTTGTGATTTTCTTGGGCTACCCTTTGGTGCTGGTTTTTCGAATCCGCAACGAGGAAAAGGTGTTGGAAGAGGGATTGGAAGGATATACGGAATATAAAAAGAAAGTGAAATACAGAATGATTCCGTTCATTTGGTAGAGAGTTATGATGAAAGAGATATACGAATTATATGAAAAATGCTTTCCCGGCATCATTCGGGAAAAGGAGCACGTGGAGGGGCTTATTAAGCGGCCCGACAATTACATAATCAAAAAAGAGACGGACGGCAAATTAGTGGGTGTTTCTATGATTCATAAAAACACGATTTTTCTGTTGTGCGTTGCTCCGGCGTATAGAAAACAGGGAATTGGTTCGGAGCTTTTACGGGAGTCGGAGGCTTACATTGTAAAAACAGGCTATGATGAAATCTGCTTTTGCGATGGGGATGATTATATTACTCCGGGTATTCCGCTGTATGAAGGCAACCGGGAGTTTTTTGAAAAACGGGGATATGAACATTCTTGGGGTGATGACGAATGTGTGGACATGCAGCAGGATTTGAGCGGATTTGATTATACAGAGCATGCCATAGGGGATACCATAAACGGAGTGACTTACCGCTGGGCTTACGTATCGGAATTGTCGGCGGTTTTAGAGAGCGTGGAAAGTGCCCATCCTGAATTTGTCCCATATTATAAAGAAACCTGGCAGTACCAAGCGGATGGGGATTCCAAGGTACTGGTTGCCATTTGCGATGACAAGGTGTGCGGTACACTGATGGTGGACAACGAAACGGAAGCCCCCGGCGTAGGCAGTTTGGGTTGCACCGCCACCCGCAAGGAATATCAGGGCCGGGGCATCGCGACGATGATGGTGAAATTGGGGACCAGGTATTTGAAGGAACTGGGCTTGCCCAGGGCTTATCTGGGTTATACGTACACGGACATCATACCTATGTATGGGAAGAGTGGGTATGAGGTGAGTATGAAATATTTTATGGGGAAGAAGAGAGTCTAAAGGAACTTTAGGGAGAATGATGGGGGAGAATGATGGGAGAGCATGATGGGAGAGCATATGGATTACTCATTTGAAGAAAGATGTGAAATGATTTTAACCGCATGTTTGCAGGAAAAAAGTAAGAATCCAATCGAGATTTTTAAACGGATTGCGAATCGGGATTTTATAAGGATACACGGACCGGAGCATCACATTTTAGATGGCGCAGCATTGCTTACTGCATACTACAATGCAGGCGGTGCCATAGATTTACGGGCGAGTCTCGAAGAATTGAAAAAGAGGGGTTCCCAGATGCCCGGTGCAACCTGTGGCATGTGGGGTGTTTGCGGTGCAGTGAGTTCAGTAGGTGCAGCCTTGTCAATTATTGATGGAACGGGGCCTTTGTCTGAGGATGATTCCTGGGGAAAACATATGCAGCTTACTTCTAAGGCGCTTGGTGCACTGGCGGAAGTGGGAGGCCCCAGATGTTGTAAGCGGGATGCCTTTTTGACATTCAAAGAGGCAATAAAATTTGTGAATGAAAATTATGATGTGGAGCTGGAGGAAAGTGATATCCGGTGTTCTTTTAGCGAAAAAAACAGCCAGTGTATAAAGGGCAGATGTCCATTTTATAAGAAAAAGGTAGCGTTTATTTGTGTCCATAATTCTTGCCGTAGCCAGATAGCAGAAGCCTTGGGCAAAAAGTATTTGGCGGACAAGTTTGATTGTTATTCTGCCGGAACGGAAACAAAACCACAAATCAATCAGGATGCAGTGCGTATCATGAAGGAAATGTATGGCATCGATATGGAGGAAAGCCAATATTCAAAACTGCTTTCTGACATACCGCAGCCTGATATTGCTATTTCCATGGGTTGCAATGTGAGTTGCCCTTTTATCGGAAGGGATTTTGATGATAATTGGGGACTGGAAGACCCGACCGGAAAGTCAGATGAGGAATTTGTGAAGGTGATACGGGAGATTGAGAGAAGAGTGCTGGGGATGTTGGAGAGTAGGATGTGATTTCTTTAATTTATTAGTTAGTCAGTTTTTGAACCGCTTATCTGTGGAGATAAGCGGTTTTTTGCGGTTTTTAGAGTGAATAAACACTTTGAATGAAAAAGTAATTGCAAGTTAGGAAAAGTAAATGCAATTATAAATCTTAAATTTTGACTTTTTTGAAGCTTTGTGATGGGGTATAATAAGTAAAAACTGTTGTTTTTACTTATATCTGAGCATGACGAACAAAT